>PXAI01000030.1 GCA_003567135.1 Balneolia bacterium
CTTGAGGCGCCGGCGTAATTGATCCGACAGTTGCAGAGAAGGTGTAAGATTCATGGCGTTTTTGATCTAATATACCAAAAAAACACCGCTATTTATATACTAATGTTAGTACCATTACCTTTGAAGGGGGAGGCTCAAGGCACTGATTTTATTGAGTAAATAACATCGAAGGTTTAGCCATTTTATCCCAGCCGGCGGTTTTTGGGTTACCTTTTGTCCGCACAAAAGGTAACGACGTCTTTGGGAGACTATCCCCTTCCCAATTAAACTTGTTTCCTGCCAATTCATTTCTCAATTTTAGGGCTGAATTTTCAACTTAATTTCTATTTCAGTTTATGCTTCGGGTTTCAATTATGGGATGCGGATGGTACGGGTTCCCGCTGGCTGAGCATCTGCTTCGTGCCGGATTTGAGGTGAATGGTTCAACGACCACGGCTGACAAATCGGCCCGGCTTCATGATGCCGGAATCTATCCTTTTTTGCTTTACTTTGATCCGGGTGTGAAGGGGAAAAATGCGAATCAGTTTTTTGATGCGGATGTTCTGGTGCTGAACATCCCGCCGGGACGCAAAAAGCCTAACGTAAAATCATGGTACGCGCTGCTCACCGATAACGTGATCCGGCACATTGCCGCTTCGCGTATCCGTCACGTCATTTTCATAAGCTCAACTTCAGTTTATCCGGATCTGAACCGAATCGTTACCGAGCAGGATGCGGGTCCGGATGCAGGTGAAATTTCCGCCTCGGGATCTGCTCTTTTCAGTGCGGAAAACGAATTTCTCAAACGGACGGAATTCGAGACTACGGTTTTACGCTTCGGCGGGCTTTACGGTCCTGAGCGTCACCCCACCCGGTTTCTGGCCGGCCGAAAAAACATCTCCAACCCTGATACTCCCGTAAACCTGATCCACCAGACCGACTGCATCCGAATAACGGAACGCGTCATTGTCAAAAAACCGGGAAACGTCGTCTTTTCAGCCGTATCTGATGAACACCCCACAAAATCCGAATACTACAGTAAAACCGCCCGAATGCTGGGCCTGACCCCGCCGCAGTTCGAAAAAGCAGAACATCAATCCTGGAAAACAGTATCAAACGAATTACTGAAAACTAAGCTGGGGTATTCGTTTAAGTATCCTTCACCGTTTGACGGGTTGGAATTGTAAGAGGGGTGGGATTGCAGATCGGCGACGTGTGATTAGGGAAGGATTCGAAGATTTGATCATTTGAAGATTCGCCGGTAGAATGCAGTGGCGGGAGATTGCAGATCGGTGATGCGTGAGTAGTAATTTGAGATTTTTTTTGGATACCAGAACGTTCGCCGGTCGCAGAACCGACCCCGGAGTGGGTCGAATACGAGTATCCCCGGGTAAGGTGAAGAAGCGCCAGCGCATGAACCGCAACCCGGGGGTACCGGAAGCCAAGGAAAAACGGCCCGAGCTGAAATGATGCCATCACTTACCATCGCAGCCGATGGGCCAGGCGAGATTGCAGATCGGCGATGTGCGATTAGTGATTTGAGATTTTTTTGGGATCTGCGCTGGTTTTTGGAAAAAATCACCGTTGGTAAACAACCCCGAAGGGGTGTAACGATAGTAACCCCGGGTGGAGAGACCGAAGCGCCAGCAAAGGACTCGGAACCCGGGGTACCGAAGTCCTCTCTCCAACAAGGCCCGAGTTGAGATCATGCCATCGCTTACCATCGTAGCCGATGGGGCCCGGCACCAACGTTTATCGCAAAAACCCTTGGAGCGTTTTTTGGAATCTACTTCTACGTCAAAAAAACGAAAACGCTCCAAGGGTTCCGCAAAACGATAGAAGCTAACGAGCCTGATGTCATCTCTTATCCCCCCTTCACTCCTACTCCGCCTCCAGCCTTCCCTCAGCCAGGTTTGGTTGCCCGCCGCCGCCGACCATTTTGAGGCCGATCCAGATGGTGATGGCGAGTGCGGTGGCGGTCAGGAAAAAGGGAAGCTGCGGCGAGAATGTGAACAGAAAACCTCCCCAGGCGGGGCCGATGGTGCGCCCGAGGCCGGATAAGCCCTGTGCGGTTCCCATCATCGCGCCTACCCTGCCTTCGTCGGCTTCTTTGGAAATAAGGCTGTTCATGGTAGGCAGGTTCAGGCTGTGGCCAAGTGCCATGATTCCGAGAAAGAACGTTAGCATGCTCACTGAACCCGCAACGGCGATCAGCGCCATGCCCAGCACCATAAGAATGTTACCGGCCAGAAAAATCTTCTCCTCGCTGAACCATCGCGTTAGCGGGCGTATCAGTCCGCCCTGAACAATTACGGCCACCAGCCCGATGTAGAAAAACTGGATTCCAACCTGTTCGGGCGTCATATTCAGGATTTCCTCACAAAATAGCGGGAAGGCGCTGTATAGGCTTGCCTGCCCGAACGAGAGAATAAACGCCGCCAGCAAAAGAATCCCGAAAAATGATCCCGCACGTTTTTTCTGCGATGACAGCGACTGCCAGAACGAAGGGGTAAACACGCCGTAGCGGGTTGGGGTATTTTGCTCAGATTTACTTGTATCCACAGTTTCTTCAAGGCGCAGCCATACGAGCAGAAAACTGCAGAATGATAAAAAGGCTGCAAAAAAACCGGGTAATGCGTATCGGTTGTCGGTCAGCCAGGCGGCGGTTTCGGTGAATCCGGCCTGAGTGAAAAATCCGGGCAGCGCAGGATGTATGAGTCCGGCGGCCATGGCGGGTCCGAGTACAAAACCGAGGCCGAAAGCGGCACCGATCATCCCCATTCCCTTTGCACGGTCTTCGCTGGAAGTTACGTCAGCTACGTAAGCCTGCGCGGTTGAGATATTTCCACCCATCACCCCGGCAATGACGCGGGAGAGCAAGAGTACAAAAAGCGACCCCGCCAGACCAAAAATGATATAGGCTATCACCGCGCCAAACGTGCTCAGCAGCATAATCGGGCGGCGGCCGATCCGGTCGGATAGACTTCCCCAGATCGGCGAAAAAATCAGCTGCGCAAACGAGAAGACGCTGTACAGCAGACCGATTACAACAGGCGAAGCGTTAAACTCGGATGCGTAAAAGGGAAGCAGTGGCAAAACGATGCCGAAACCCATCAGGTCAACCAGTACAACCAAAAAAACGGTAAAGAGTTTGCCCCTGCTTTTCAAAGGATTATCAGCCCTCGTTTTTTGCTGATTCCACCATTTCCTCGGCCGTGTCATCCGCCGCACTGACCGTACTGTCAATCTGATCCATCGTGATGGCGTTGCTCAGAAAGAGGCTTTCGTATGCGGATGGCGGCAGATATACACCGCGTTTCAGCATTCCGTGGAAGAACTGCCTGAAACGCTCCGTATCGGTTTTGGATGCCGACTCAAAATCCGTAACCGGATCTTCACAGAAGAATATTCCGAGCATGGATCCCACGCGGTTCATCGTATGCGGAATTTCGTGGTGCTTGAAAACACGATGCAGCCACTCTTCGAGGTGCGTCGTTTTTTGCTCAAGCTGATCGTAGATTCGGCGGTTTTTGTGCAGCTCGGTCAGCAGCGCCAGCCCGGCGTGCATAGCCAGCGGATTTCCTGAAAGCGTTCCCGCCTGATAAACCGGCCCCTGCGGCGAAACTACTTTCATGATCTCAACTTTACCGCCATAGGCACCTACCGGAAGTCCGGCTCCGATAATTTTTCCGAACGTGACCAGATCTGCCTCGACGCCGTAGAGCTCCTGCGCGCCGCCCGGTGCAACGCGGAATCCGCTCATCACTTCATCAAAAATGAGAAGCGTTCCGTGCTTTTCGCAAAGTTCTTTAAGGCCTTTGAGATAGCCTTCGGCCGGAGGAATACATCCCATATTTCCTGGCACCGGCTCCAGAATGACGGCGGCGACTTCGTTTTCATTCTCCTCAAGAAGCTTCTTCACGCCCTCCAGATCATTGTACTGCGTGGTGAGCGTATCCTGCGCGGTTCCTTTCGTAACTCCGGGACTGCTTGGCGTTCCAAACGTGAGCGCGCCGCTACCGGCCTTTATCAAAAATGAATCACCGTGGCCGTGATAGCATCCTTCCATTTTGATGATCTTATCCCGCTCCGTGTATCCTCTGGCAACGCGAATCGCGCTCATGCACGCTTCGGTTCCGGAATTCACCATCCGGATTTTCTCCAGGCCCGGAACCATATCAAGAATCAGTTCGGCCAGCTCAATTTCCACCTCGGTCGGCGCTCCGAAAGATGTCGATTTTTCAGCGGCTTTTTTTACCGCTTCAATGACGGGCGGCCAGGCGTGACCCAGAAGCATCGGCCCCCAGGAGCCCACATAGTCGATATAAGTATTTCCGTCGGCATCATACAAAAGCGAGCCTTTCGCTTTTTCAAAGAAAACGGGTGTTCCCCCAACGGCCTTAAATGCCCGTACCGGACTGTTTACCCCGCCGGGAATAAATAACTGCGCACGCTGATAAAGTTGCTGGCTTTTTTCAAACATAAAAAATGGCTGTAATCTTCTGGTAATTAATAATTCGGAAAACTAAAGATACTTCGTGAAGCAGGTATAAAGACGGCTTCAGGAAGCTTCGTGAAATTCGATATCGGTAAATATAATCCGGACTTCGTCCGTGAGCATATCGCGCTCTATGTAATATCTGGAAGGATAATATCCTGATCTCTGAAACGCCTCGGGAAGCTTGATCGGAATATCCACGCGCTCATCAACGCTTCTGAGGAAATCGAGGGTAATCATCGGCTCGATAAAAATCATCTGCGCATTGTAGTACCCGTAAATGTAGGTATGCGTAAACTCGCCATCGTTGAATTCAGGGGATGTTTTGTCCACCCAGTGCGCCCCCATCTGCGGAACTCCGGAATCTTCGAGCAGCTCGTAATCCGGCGCAACGTATACCGGTGCCGGCTCCAGATACATGGCTTCCTGATTCTCTCCCGTAATGGTTCCTCGCTCAATCTGGGAGATAAAATAAACATGAAAATCGAAATGAGGTTCTCCGTACACTTCCAGCGGCAGATGGCCGTGCGGCGCCCAGTTTATACCAAAATGATTGTACGGCGGAGCTTCCTCAGCTCTCGGAAAACGAATAGTGATCTCCTGATGCTCACCGGGAAGCTCTTCCTCAAAAATATGCCGGGATAAAAATATCCCGAATTCTATCAGCTCATCGCTTTCGTTAAACTCTGAGTAGGCCTGAATACTGCCATCTTCGCCAAATCCGATTTCCTCAGAGAGATAAAACGTGGTTTCCTCAAACGAATCGACGGATTCCGAGCATGAAACAATCAGAAGTGGAATAATGACTGCCGAAAAAATGAGTACTACAAGATGATTAAATCGCATGTTTTACTGTTTGACTTGTTCTCAAATCCGGAAAATTCCGAAGCCTGAATATACGGATGATCTGCACTTCAGTTCAGGTGTTTTACGCAGGGGTCTGAATAAACGTATTTTCCGGTCAGCTGTTGATCAGCTTTGAGGCTTCTTTTGCAAAATAGGTGGCAATCAGATCAACGCCGGAGCGTCTCAGGCTGATCAGCGTTTCCATAATCGCCTGTTCTTCATTGAGCCAGCCTTTTTCCGAAGCCGCTTTAATCATCGCATACTCTCCGGAAACCTGATACACCGAAACCGGCACGGAGACGGTCTCACGAACCGCGCGAACCACATCCAGATACGGCAGGCCGGGTTTTACCATGATAATATCGGCGCCTTCCTGTTCATCAAGCATCGCTTCGCGGGTTGCTTCGCGGATGTTCGCCGGATTCATCTGATACGTTTTTTTGTCGCCAAATCCGGGTGCCGAATCGAGCGCATCGCGGAAAGGCCCGTAGAAACAGGACGCATACTTAGCGCTGTAAGCCATGATGCCGGTATTATAAAATCCTTCAAATTCCATCCGCTTTCTGATCGCCGCCACTCTGCCGTCCATCATATCCGACGGCGCCACAAAATCTGCACCGGCCGAAGCATGACTCACCGCCATTTTTGCCAGAACGCTAACGGTCTCGTCATTCACAATCTGATCACTTTCCACGATTCCATCGTGTCCGTAGGATGAGTACGGATCAAGGGCGATGTCGGTCATCACACACATTTCGGGCTGCGCGTCTTTTACCGTTTTTATCGCGCGCTGCATCAGTCCGTCCGGATTGAGCGCTTCAGTGCCTTCGTTATCTTTCAGGTCGTCTGACACCTTCACAAAAAGCAGCACGGATCGAATCCCAAGCTGATACAGCTCTTTCACTTCCTGCTTAATAAGGTCGAGCGAATAGCGGTAATACTTCGGCATAGAGGGGATTTCTTCCTTTACCTTTTCCCCCTCGGTTATGAAAAGCGGCGCGATAAACTGAGCCGGATGCAGACGATGTTCGGTTGATAAATCGCGAATGGCCGCCGTGGCGCGAAGCCTCCGCCCTCTTACTGAAGGAAAGTTACCTGGTGTTGATGATGAAATTCGAATACTCATAATTTACAGTCGCTTATTCCAAATTTTGTTTCGTACGAATGATAAAGAATTTATCCGGTTAATTCCTGCTCTCGTTCTCAGGCAAAATCAGCCCAGTTTCTGGGATGCTGAAGCACATCCACCAGTTTTTCCTCCGGACTTCCGGGAGTTATTTCAGGGCTGTAATCCCACCGAACCCGCGGCGGAAGGCTCATGAGGATAGATTCCACGCGGCCGTTTGTTTTCAATCCGAAAAGCGTTCCGCGATCATGAATCAGGTTGAACTCAACGTAGCGTCCGCGCCGGAGTTCCTGCCAGTATCGTTGCTGATCGGAATACTCCAGATTTTTTCGCTTTTCTACGATCGGGATGTATGCATCAGTAAACGCATTTCCGCAGGACCGCGCCAGGCCAAACCATTTTTCCAGCTCTGATCCGTCGCCTTTGGTATCCCGTTTGTAATCATAAAAAATGCCGCCGATTCCGCGGGCTTCATTGCGGTGCGTGTTGTGAAAATATGCGTCACAATCTTTTTTGAATTCAGGATATAATGCGGGATCTATGGCATCACAGGCCTTTTTGTGCGTTTTATGAAAATGAACCGCGTCATTTTCGAACAGATAATAGGGCGTTAAATCTGCGCCGCCGCCAAACCAGGCATCGCGGCGCTCGCCACCTTCTGCGTCGTAAAGTTCGAAATAGCGGTAGTTAGCGTGAACGGTCGGTACCATCGGGTTTTGGGGATGAAGCACAAGCGAGATTCCCGCCGCAAAAAACCATCCCTGATCTACATTAAACCGTTTCCGGATCAGTTCGGGAAGCTCGCCGTGAACGACTGAGCAGTTCACGCCGCCTTTTTCAAAAACCCTGCCATCAGAAATGACGCGCGTCCGGCCTCCGCCTCCGCCATCGCGCTCCCAGTTATCCTGCCTGAATTTCCCTTTGCCGTCAGATTTCTCCACTTCGGAGCAAATTTCATCCTGCAAACTATGGATGTAATCCGTAAAACGGGTTTTCAGATCAGACATAACTTACTTCGATTTTCTCCAGCTTTTTACTGCGTCAAAAAAGGCTCCGGCATGATCAACGGGAATAAATGGCAAAATGCCGTGACCGAGGTTGGCGATATAGCGCTGCGCCCCGAACCGATCAATCATGCGGTGCACAAGCCTTGTAATATCATCAGGATGCGCCAACAATCGCGAGGGATCAAAATTTCCCTGAAGCGTAATGTTGTTTCGGGTGGCTTCACGTGCATATTCCGGCGTGATGCACCAGTCGACGCCCAATCCGGCCGCTTTGGTGCGATAGGATAACGCCTCCAGCGCATACCAGCTTCCTTTCGGGTATAAAATCATCGGCGCTCCGGTTACCTCATCACTGATTTTTTTCAGAGATGGAAACGCGATTTCGTTAAAATCTTCCGGCGAGAGTAAACCTGACCACGAATCGAAAACCTGAACTACCTGCGCGCCGGCCTTAATCTGTGCATTAAGGTAGCGGATTGTGGTTTCAGTGATTACATCAATCGCATGACGCGCGGCTTCCGGATGCTGCCAGAAGAACGCCTTAGCCCGCGCAAAATCTTTGGAGCCCCGTCCTTCAATCATGTAGCAGAAGAGCGTCCAGGGTGCACCGGCAAATCCGATCAGTGTGGCTTCGCCGTTGAGTTCGCGGCGCGTCATTGTCAGCGCCTCCATCACGTAGTGCAGGCGGTCTTCCACATCCGGCACGCTCAGACTGAGCGCTTTTTCGGGCGAATCAACCGGGTTGGGCAGCCTCGGGCCTTCGCCGGGATTGAGCGTTACCTCAAGTCCGAGCGCCTGAAGCACCACGAGGATATCTGAGAAAATAATGGCTGCATCCGGCTTAAAGCGGCGAATGGGCTGCATGGTAATTTCAGTCGCGAGATCAGGCGTTTCCACGCGCTCGAAAAACGTGTACTTTTCCCGGAGCTTCATATACTCGGGCAGATACCGGCCCGCCTGCCGCATCATCCAGACCGGCGGACGCTCCACTTCTTCGCCACGGAGCGCTTTGAGGATGAGATCATTTTTATGTTCAGGAAAGTTATTTTCCATGGTAACGGACTGCTAATGTTTGAATTACGGAATATACGGATGGCTCCGGCGCGGTAACAATCCGGCTTTCATCCACGCCAGCGTCAATCAGGGATGATGTGGTGGTCATGCCCACGCTGGCAAAAAGTTCAGGCATCTGTTTGGTGTCGCGACTAAAAAAAGACTCGACCGCGCTGGGGCTGAAAAATGCCGCCACGTCGCATTCGGGATAGTTTTCCGGCTGAATCAGGTTGGTATCGTAGGAAATAATTTCTGTGTATTCGAGGCCGGTTTTTTTGAGATTTTCGCTCAGCTCCGGTCGCCTTCTGCTGCTGCACAAATGAATAACGGAACCTTTACCGGTGATTTTCTGCCGGATCAGGTTTGCCAGCGCAGCGCCGTTTTGCACGCCGCCGGGCATTTCGGAGTCAATACCGTGCTCCGCGAGATACTCTCTGGTTTTTGCCCCTACGCTGAATACTGGAATTCCGAACAGGAGCGTTCTGAATCGTATCAGCGATTCGGCTCCGTTGCGGCTGGTTACCGCCACGGCGGCCGGCCCTGCGTTGAGCGCATCGATAATTTGCGGCTCGGTTTCGGCATCTTCGCGCTGTATGGATTCAATCAGCGGCTCGACGATTACTTCGAATCCTGCGGCAGAAACTTCCTCAGCCTGATGCTCCTCAAGGTGCCTCGTAAACCAGATTACGGGTTTTCCCATGACTACAGCTCCTTTCTGAGATCAGAAAGAATCTTCATCACGGTATCACGCGACATCATATCTTCGGCGGCCTGTTCGCCCAGGCTGGCGCTGTGCTCAACCTGCACCGTTCGGTCAAATCTCTCTGACTGCTTTCCATCGACGGAATTAAGCACGGCCTGAAGCCTGAGCTGCATGCCGTTCAGCGTGGCAAAAGCGCCCAGCGGAGCGGAGCATCCTCCTTCCAAAATCTGTAAAAGCCGGCGTTCAGTTCGCGTACAAAGCGCCGTTTCCGGATCATGCAACAGCTCCATGATTTTCTCTGTTTTCCGGTCGCCTTCACGGCTCATAATCGCTACCGCGCCTTGTCCGGGAGCGGGAATCATCCAGTCGAGCCAGGTTGAAATATTTCCATCCAGTCCGACGCGAATCAGTCCGGCTGCAGCGAAGATGGCGCCATCCCATGTACTGTCACTCAGTTTCCTCAGGCGCGTATGAACATTGCCACGGATATCGGTCAGTTTGTGATTCGGATAGCGGTTAATCCACTGCCCGCCACGACGATTACTGCTTGTGGCGATGACCGCTTCGTATGAATCATCATCCAAAAAATTGGCATCTTTCCGTGCTACGAGCACGTCGCGGGGATCTTCCCGTTTCATAATCGAGGAAACCCGAAGGCCCTCAGGATTTGTGGTCGGAATATCTTTAAGGGAATGAACGGCGATGTCCACTTCTTCGGCGAGCAGGGCATCATCGAGGGCTTTGGTAAAAACGCCTTTGCCGCCCATCAGCGGAAGCGGCGTATCCAGAACGCGGTCGCCTTCGGTTTTGATGAAAACCAGCTCGGATTCGTATCCCCGTTTTTTAAGCTCGTGCTGTACCGTTTCGGCCTGCCAGGTTGCGAGAATGCTGTCTCTCGTACCAATGCGGATTTTCTTCGAAGCCATTATCAGGAGTCGTTTTCTTCGCTGATATTGTACATATCGCGAATGACCTTGGTAATTTCTTCCTGCTTTTCCTGACTTCCCTTGATGTGATCGATAGAGTGCGCCATAATTTTATTGACGATGCGGCGCGTCAGGTGATCAACGTGGTCAATCGTATCTTCGGTAAGTTTATTTCTGAAACGCTCAACTTCGGCACGGCGAATGGCATCGAGTTTATCACTCAGCGCTCTGATGGTTGGCACCACGCGCTTTTCGCGCATCCACTGGCAAAAAGCCTCAAACTCTTCCTCGATGATCGCTTCAACCTGCGGCACGTTTGCCTCACGCTCACGGAAGGTTTCATCCAGCCTATCGTTGAGCATGTCCATGTTGATCAGATTCACGTAGCTCAGATCATTCACGCTCGTGCTGATGTTTCTCGGAACGGAAAGGTCGATAAGAGTTTTCACGCCGGCATCGGGATCACAAAGTTCAAAATGCTCATTGGTAATGACGGCCTGGGGCGCTCCGGTTGCCACAATGACGAGATCGGCGCGCGCAATTTCGATATCCAGGTTTTTGAAATCGGATATTTTAATCTCAAAACGATTGCTGAGCTTTTCGGCGCGATCGGGATTCCGGTTTACAACGGTTACGTCGGCGGCGCCCATCGAAATGAGGTTTTTGCAGGTAACTTTTCCGATTTTTCCTGCGCCTACCAGAAGAACTTTGCGTCCGCGGAAGCTCTGCATCTCTTTTTTAGCCAGCTGAACCGCGGCATAAGCGGTCGTGGCCGCGCCAACACCGAGGGATGTTTCGTTCCGGCTTCGCTTGTGCGTGCGGGAAACAAACTGCATCAGTCTGTGCAGGGATGCATCGGCCATGCCGGTATCAACGGCGTGTTTGTAGCCTTCCTTTACCTGCTTGATAATCTGGAGATCGCCCAGAATCTGAGCCTCAAGCCCAACCGCTACGCGGAAAATGTGACGAACAGCATCCTCTCCGTGCTTGATAAATCCGAACTCGCGAAAATCTTCTGCCGTGCCGCCTGAGTGTTTTACCAGCAGAAGCGAAATCAGCTCTGCATCAGGCGCATGCGCAAGAAGTTCGGTACGGTTACAGGTTGAAACGATCAACAGGCCGGGAATTCCGTGCTCGGCGGCATCGCGCAGCAAATTACGCTGCTGATCAACGCTGAGACTGAAACACTCCCGCACCGTTACGCTGGCGCGTTTATGATTGATTCCAATCGCTGTAAATTCTTCAAGAAGGATACTGTTATCCATGTAAAAGGATGCTAAGCTACTCGTGAACCTTCTGGTTCGGATTCTGAATTAATTTCTTTAGCCTTTTCGTCGATGACATGCCCAAGCACTTTAAGGGTCTCATCGGCGAGTGTTTTTATGAACAGCGGATGATCGTTGAGTCCTTTAGTTACCTCGAGCTGCTCGATATGGAGCTTTTCTTCTTCAATATCCTCACGAAGCTCAATATCCAGCTCCATCGCTGTTTCAATATGATCGGTAACAAAGGCAACCGGCACCATAATCAAATGCTTGATACCGTAGCGGATCAACCTGAAAACGAGATCTTCGGTGTTAGGCTGGGTCCATTTCTGGGGACCAACGCGCGACTGAAAACCGAGCCAGTAGGAGTAATCGCGGCCGCGCATATCCATGATGGCTTCCACGGTGTCGTTAATTTGCTGGGTGTACGGGTCGCCGCTTTCAACCTCGGCCAGCGGAGTCCCGTGTGCGGTAAACACCAGATGTACCTTGTTACGGTCTTCTTCGCTGAATCGCTCAAGGGCTTCGTCGATGCGGTCATTTACCGCGTTCAGGAAATCGGGATTCAGGAAATAATCCTTAACAATGTACTCTTTCCAGTCGGCTGATTTCCCGGCTTCTTTCTGTTCGATGCGCACGTTTTCCCAGTCGCGGAAACTGCTTCCGCTGGTTGTCCACGAAAAATGTGGGTAAAGCGGCATCAGCACTACATGATCCATGCCGTCTTCGCGAACTTCATCCATAATCTGATCGGCGAACGGCAGCCAGTAGCGCATACAGGTGTACACTTTGAATTCGTGGCCCGGCACCTCTTTCTTGAAATACTTTTCGAGGCTGCGCCGCTGAAGTTCAGTTAAACCGTTGATAGGCGAACAGCACGAAGAGACAACTTTATTTTGCCGGTTGAAGCAGTATTTGCTACCGGTACAGCCCTTTGTGCAGTAATTAATTTCGCGGTAATTATCGACGATTTTTTTTGAGCGGATGGATGAAATCGTCTTAGCGAGAACGTTCTGAAAAAATCCGCCGCCAAGTTTAATAATATCTTCGTCTCGGAACAGATTATAAAGAAATGTTTTGATGTTATCCTCTGAGGTCGGGCCTCCGAGGTTCATCAAAACGACACCAATTTTTTTGGGATTATTGCTCATTTAACAGTCTTTTTTTCAGGCTTTGCCAAAGATAAGAAGATGGAATTAAAATACAATACGAATATTTGAATATTACCAAGCGTAATATTTCTTCGCATGCTAATATCGGGGTCTAATATGAAGCGAAGGTGAAGACACTTACACCACGGATGTTTAGAATCTGTCTAAACAAAATTAGACGGTAATTACAACTCCCGTAATAACAAATTCTTCCGGTCTTTAATAGCTTTTATAAACGGAGCAAACGGCACGGTCGACATTATGAAGAGGTCTTCTGTGAAGGATGTTTTTTCATCAAGAAACCGAAGCAGCATTTCAAACCGGTTCAGCTTGAAAAAGTGGTAAAATACCGGCAGGATTTGATCAGGCTGATTATGGATAATATCCAGCAAAAGAATATCATAGAGACGGTACCGCAGCCTGGATGGGTTACTGAGATCAGGCCTTTTTCCATCGCTCAGATCGCGCGCCAGTTTTGCGGCCAGCCAGTGAATTCTGGAAAACGTGTATCCCGTTGAGGCCTTTGGCATTCCGGCGGCCTGCCCCAGCCGAATTACATGCGCATTTTCCGGCTGATCATAAATTCCGGGTGCCATCGGAATCACACCGAATTCTTTGCGCCCTACTTTATACATCTGCCCGGGATAGCGATCACGGATATAATCCTCAATTCCCTTAGCGTATTCCTCTTTTTCAAGAAGCTGATCCGAAAAAAGCGTGTACTCAATCAGCGCTTTATTTTCTGAGTAGGGAAGCACGTAAATAAACGTGGCGCCTGCTTTTTGCGGGATATCAAAATCCATAAACCGGATCGTGGAGGGATCAAACACCGGTTCTTCCGTTTCGATCTCCCATCCGGCAAAGTGCTGCAGCAGTGAAAGCTCTCCCTCCTGTTTATGATTTGGAGGAATAGTATCAATCACGAGGCCGGCCGTAAAATCCCCCGAAGAGGTTTTTACTACCGCTTTTTCATTACCGGCTTTTATTTCAAGAACATCACCTTCTAAAAACTCAACTCCAGATCCTTCCAAAGCTTTCTGCATTTCTGCGCTGTAAGGAGCACTTTTAACGCAGTAATAGGGCGTTTCACGAATTTCCCCGGTCATCCTCTCCTGCAAAACCCTGACTTCCATCTTCTCCCATTTTCGGTAAACGGGCACGGGATCGGGCACAGAGTCCATGCTCCAGAAACACCAGGTGCGATCGTCGCGGGGTTCAAAAGTCCGGTCAATCAGCAGGATTTTCTTCTTTGCCAGAATGGGATATCTGGTCAGGTGCCAGGCCGCGCTCAATCCGGCGCAACCCGCTCCTGCGATTATTATATCGAAATGCTTTTTTGCTGAGCTCACACCGGAAGATAGGTAATCCGGCGATATTAATGAGGGAGCATCGCGGCAAGAACTTCGCCATCGTGATGCGAAATTCCGGCATACCACACATCATGCCATTTCCACGAAACAACGTGAAGGCCGTCGTAATCGATGATATAAACGTCATCATGATTTACGATGGAGCGAACAGCATTATCATCACGGCTCAGGTAGTTGTTTTGTTCGATGTCCTTCATCGGAAAGGCAAAAATGTAGATGTAATCGTCATCCGAAACTTTATAGCTGAGGAGCGGCGTGTGATGGCCGGCATAAAAATCAGCATAAACGACGCCGGCAAACTCAGCACCTTCAAGCTCAGGTACCGTTACGCGGCAGTTGTAATTTTCCTTCAGATATTCCTGAACGTAGGCGACATTTGTTAAGTCGACTTCGGCAGGAAGTGCCTTGCCGTTATTCTTTGAAAAATGTTCGTAGGTAAGCTTTTCAACCGTAAATGATGCGGTTACTACGCCGGCCTCATCAACACCATCAGGAACTGAACCTGAGAAGAAATTGCTGTAGAAAGCCACGAATAAGCCGATGAGCAGGATCGCCGCGATGGATAGCAGATAATTGTTTCCACGTGGCCTGTTACTGTTCTGTTGTTGCCCTTGTGCTGACTGATTTTCGGAAATGAGTTTCAGAACTTTGGCTCTAAGGTGCTCGGGAGCTCGTGTTTTCGGGATGCGGGTCCGAAGAAGCTCTTTAATCTGCTTCTCTCTGCGCACCGCAAGCTGCAGTTCTGAACTGGACTCATAGACTTCCAGGAAAGCCCTGTTTTCTTCAGGGCTTAACTCTCCGTCCACATAGGCCGAAACAAGTGAGAGGGCATCCTCATGTTTCATTTTGAATCCAATTATTTAAGAGAAAGTGAATTTATACATCAACAGAACAACCTCTAATCAACAAATGTTCCCGTTTATTTCGTTCAGTTCAAAAAAAATAAATTATTCCTTGTTCATTGCGCCCCTTGCGCGTCTGAGCTTACTTTCCAGTAAATCATAGAGTTGCTCGGTATAAAAATTGTCATTTTTTTGCGCTTCGAGGTCTTTTACGATGGCATCAAGCCGGTCAAGTAATCTGGACGATTCTTTTCCTTTCGCTTCCTTCACATACTGATCCAAAAGTGACGACTCTTTCCGGAATGCTTTTTCGAAATGACGATACGCTTCCTTCGCTTTTCCCGGGATGGCGGCCGAGATCAGCCCGACGTTGAAATCGGCAACCACGTTGCTGCCATCCAGCATCCGGGCGCGTTTGATATCCTTGAGAGCATCTTCGGCATTTCCGGCAAAAAACAGCGCCAGTCCGCGCGCGGCAAGCGCCTCACCCTGATCGGGCATCTCTTCAAGAACTTCAGAATACGCTTCAGCCGCTTTTTCGTACTCTTCCTTTTGCGAATAAATCTGAGCAACAAGTAACCGAGCTCTGAGATGCTCCGGATCATCCTCTAAAACTTTAAGCGCATCTTTCAGAGCCTCGTCGGTTTTATCCTGACCGGCATAAATTTCGGCGCGTTCGTAGCGGGCATCCGCGTAATCTTCGTCAATTTCCAGCGCTTTATTGAGATCTTCTTCCGCGCGCTCCGTCAGATCTTCGGCAATCCACGCCATAGCGCGAAAACGGTAGGCGGCTTCAAAATCGGGGCGCTTTTCCGCGGCAAGTGTCAGCGACTCAATCGCTTCATCCCAATCTTCACGGGAGATATCGTAGTAGCCAAGAATGAACCAGTCGTCAGCATCACGGTCGCCGGCTTTCATCGCCACCGTATCTTTATATAATTGCTTCAGCCCTTTTTCCTGTTTTTTGTTCAGCTTTTCGAAATTAAGCAGCGAAGGTAACAGATCTTGTTTGTTCATACCTGGTAAAAAAGTTCGTCGATGATGTGATTAACGGGGTTTAAACCGTTAACTTGGGTTTTAATTCAGAATCCTGAAATTATCACTTATTTATCAGATTTTCGAAGATGATTTTTCTCAATCGTGTAAAACCGAATCATACGTTTATTCCTTTTTTACTGTTTGCACTGTTTTTCGGTGTGATTTCGCCCGCAAACGCGCAGGTTTTGAATATCGAAAAATACCGCACTGATACCGACTCGGCGAATGTTTGGAGCGGCAGCCTTTCGTTCGGACTTGATCTGACCCGCCAAAAAAACGAAGTACTTCAGATTCGTAATGAGTCGAAC
>PXAI01000003.1 GCA_003567135.1 Balneolia bacterium
CATCGTTTTCATGAACAGCAAACGCACCTGAATCCAAACTACTCCATTCGGAATTATTGGTTACGTTTGGGATAGGATCCCCATTTCTGTAGTGGGTCGCCCGCAGGTTTTCAGCCATCCAGTTCTGATCGCCTATTTCAACAGTACGATAGCTTACACCCTGATAGAATACGGAGCCCCCTTCAAAAAACAGGTTGCGCGGACCTTCGTCATGGTCTTGCCCCGCCGGTATTCCCGTCAGTTCACGCAGCTGGAATGCATCCGTTCTGGTTGCTTCGATTCTCAGCTCACCGTGAGCAACCGAGTGTTCAAGCGTATATGCCCCATCAGCATCGGTAACGTCTGAATCAAGCTCAACCAAACCGTCAAACAGACGAACCGTTACATCTGGCAGTGGTTCATTGATATTAAAGGTCGCGTTGGGATTCAGGTTTACATTTTCTGTTTGAATCGTACCCGTAACTTCGAAAGTAGGGGCTTCGGTTTCTGCGAATGCGCCAATATTAACAAAGCCATCCTGCCAGAATATAGGGTTCCCGTACAAATCGACTTCGGGAAACGCCGGGATATCTGCAAAGATACCTTCGCCCGCATTGGGAAACTCCGGCTGATCAAATGCAACGCCGGCGTTAATGGCCGGGCTTCCGGGTTGAAGAGCATAGCTGGCCGTATTTGTTCCACCGGCACTCGTAAATAACGGATCTGCGGTTACCGCATTCAGATCCAGATCTGTAAAGTCCTGCTCGATGCTCCCGTGGAACAGATTATTCGATACGATAAAATCATCGCCTTCCGTAATGTCTGCTACAAATTCGATATCACCTATCGTGCTGCCCGGAGCAGCCATAACAATATTATTGTAGACGTACGTATTATCCGCCGTAAATGACAGCCCGGTATCCCTGCCATCACCTACATAAATAGTGTTATTATAGATGAAGTTGTTATCTGACGTTCTTTGAAAGGTTTCCCCGGCAAAATCAGATACCCACATGGAACGGGCATTGTCGCGGAATCCGTCATTCACGCTTACATTGTATCTGTAAACCGAATTGACATTGTTCCCCAGGATCTCCGCAAATCCGCCTTCACTATCCTCACTGTAATTAAATTGCACGAACACGTTCTCGTTGCTGTGGTCGATATGAATACTGTACGTATCCCCTTCCCCTCTGGCCGAGATTACCTCGTTGAACTGTGCGATAATATTTCTGCCCCCGAAGAACCAGGCGCCGCTTCCTCTTTTGGCCATTCTTGGGTCTAAGTCAGAACCCGGAAATTCAAACCTGTTCCCTTCCATCAGCAGATTATATGACCTGCCCGGAACAATACCGGATCCTCCGGTGTGCAGCGTGTGGTTATTCCGGAATACAATATTCTTGTTTCTGTTTGTTCGTTCTCCCCCGATTCCTTCGTTTCCGCCGCCGTGCTGCGACCAGATACCAAATTTGCCTGTACGCGTGATGAAGCTGTCTTCCACAAGAATGTCTTTAATATGCCTGACCGGCCAGCTTGTATTGCGCTCTGAACGGAAATAGATGCCGGCTACCCGCAAATCATCAAAATCAACGCCTTCCGTTGTGGCTGCATATACGTCTCTGACGGTTAAATTGCGAAAATGAAAATGCTCCATGATGAGGCCGGTACCATCATTATGGACAAAGATCCCGTAACCCTGCTCCGGGTCTTCTCCCACTCTGTCCTCATCCTGTCTGTCGTTTGTGACTTCTAAATCTTCAAGCTCTATGAAAGATTGGTTTCTGATTAGTATGGATGCTATGTAAGAACCACCGGGCGTCGGGGCTGAATTAATAATGGGTTTATCTCCCTCGTCGTATTTACCGAAAACTATGGGGGAGCCTTCTTCTCCCGAACTGTTTACCACCAGCTGGCCAATAAATTCGTCACCGGCACGAAACAGGATTTGATCGCCTGGTTCAAAAGATGAATTACTTACCATTTCAAGCGTTTGCCAGGCTTCAGCAGGGCTGGTACCCGAATTTGCATCATTGCCTTGTGATGAACTCACATAAAATGTTGTACCGCTCATTAACAGCGACAGGATTGTTAACAAAATCATTTTTTTGTCTCTATTATGGTTCTTCTGTTGATTTAAAAGATTGATTAAAGCATGAGATTTCTGATAGGCTTGATTCTGTTATCAATCCTGATTTCCTGCATGCCTTGTAACTCGGGCCCGACCTGCATTTTTAAAAACACTATCCGGTTTAATTCATCCTGATTCCTTGTTTCCGGTAGTTGAATGGGTAAATCCTGGCAGATCTGCGAAAGTCCTCAAAACCTAAGTCAACGCCTGCAGCGACAAGCGAGGCAGTACCCGCCGGATAATCCTGAGCAGCTCGTTCAGCCACTCAGGAAACCGGGTTTCAATTCAGAATTAACAAGAAATTTTATTTCGATTTTCAAAAGTACGTTTACTTAACTAAAGTCATTTTATTGGTGATGGACTGCCCGCCTGCTTCCAGACGATACAGATATACACCGCTTGCAAACCGTGAAGCATCCCACGTTACCTGATAACTTCCCGGATTTCGCGCTTCGTCGACTAACACGGTAACCTGTCGGCCCAGCATATCATACACGGCGAGCCGGACATGGCTTTCTGCCGGGATATCGAAGTTGATTTGTGTAGTCGGGTTGAACGGGTTCGGGTAGTTCTGCGACAGGCTGAGCTGCTGCGGCAGATCAGGATGCGCTTCTGTATTCGTGGCTGTATAGCCCAGAGTAAAGGTAAACCGGTGTTGATTAACCGCCTCATCAGCCGTTGCTTCAAACGTGTAAGAATCAGTGGTTCTGAGGTTTACGGTTTCACCTGTAACCTGATCGACCAGGTTCATGGTGATGTCATCATCAAATTCCGTGATGCCGTCCCACTCCAGCGTAAATGAGCCGTTGATATTCTGCAGATTCAGAATCATCGGCAGCTCAAGGCTTTCATCAAATGAAAACGGCTGAGACTTCTGAGCTTTGAAAATTTCCGCATCACCCTGAGAATCAACAAAGGAAAGTGTTGCAAATGTATCGGTCAGCGGCGTGAGTTTACGTATATCCCGTTTGTCCCATTCGGTGGACGCCTGATCGTTCAGCAACAGTGAAATGGCTTTATCGACCGTTTCAACTCCGGATTCGTCATCAAGGCCTGTTAAGGTAAATGCCATCCGGGCTTCATTATCCTGCGAGAAAAAGTCCGCCGGATCCGAAGTAGTGGCAGATTCAGGGAAAGTGAACGTAGTGGCATCATCACTGTGAATGAAGAGTCCCTGCCAGGCTGATATGGTGTTAGTTCCGCTAAATTCTACGGTAATAAAAGAGCCTGTACCTTCACTGGAATCCCAAATTTGCGCTGCTGCGCTTTCAAGGCCGGCACCGGAGAGTGAAGCCGCCGAGATGTTCGACGGAAACGGATTCCCAACCAGATTCCAGGTTCCTGCTTCGATCGGCACATCCACATCTGTTGATGGCGCGATACCGGTTAGTGAAAGCGTAAACTCGTCGAGCGGTACGCTTTGTGATTCATCGTTATCAAAGAAATACCAGATGAATCCCTGGCCAGGTACAAATTCAGTGTTAAAGTCTTCAGGAGTCACCCATCCGGTTGCGGTCTCTGTTTCGGTGGGGTCATACAGTGCAGGATCAAAAAAGCTCAGGTTAGCTTCCACGCCCTCCTCCATGTTATCAACGCCGTAGAAGGCATTGGCTCCCGGGACACCTGAAACTTCGTTTTGCGCAGCAAGGTCTGCCACGGTTTTGCCGAAGAAAGGCACCGACATCATTCTCCA
>PXAI01000295.1 GCA_003567135.1 Balneolia bacterium
CGCGAAATGCACCAGTCGTGGATGTTCTCCATCCAGTTGCGGTAGCTGTTTTTCATTTTCGCGGGATGAAAACGAATGGTGTCGTTCATCACGTTTTCGAGCGCCGGTTTTGAAATCTCATCCATCTTCAAAAACCACTGCAGCGAAAGACGCGGCTCAATCACGGCATCGGTTCGCTCAGAGAATCCGACTTTGTTATCCATTTCCTCCACTTTCACCAGAAGCTCCTGATCCTCAAGCTCCTTTGCTACGGCTTTCCGGGCTTCAAAGCGATCCATCCCTTCAAACTTTCCGCCATGCTCGTTCAGGCGACCGTCATCATGAAGCATATCGATGATCTCAAGGCCGTGTTTTTGTCCGAGATCGTAATCGTTGGTGTCATGCGCCGGCGTGATTTTCAGGCATCCGGTTCCAAACTCGGGATCAACGTAATCATCCCCGATAACCTTTACCGGACGGTTTACGATCGGAACCAGCACAGTTTTGCCAATCAGATGCTTGAAGCGCTCATCATCAGGATGCACACAAACGGCTGTATCGGCAAGGATGGTTTCGGGGCGCGTTGTGGCGATGGTCAGAAATTCATCCGAACCCTGAACCGGATATTTCACATAATAAAATTTCGAACGGACTTCCTTATGGATTACTTCCTCATCAGAAAGCGCGGTTCGGGCCTCAGGATCCCAGTTGACCATGCGCTGTCCGCGATAGATGTAGCCGCGCTCGTACAGCGTAATGAACGACTCAATTACCGCATCGTGAAGGTCTTTCTCAAGTGTAAAGCGCGTACGGTCCCAGTCGCAGGATGCGCCGAGTTTGCGCAATTGCTGAAGGATAATCCCGCCGTGTTCACGCGTCCACTCCCAGGCGTGTTCCATGAATTCATCGCGGGAAAGATCGCGCTTGAGAATTCCTTTTTTGCGGAGTTTACCGACTACTTTTGCCTCGGTCGCGATGGAGGCGTGATCTGTTCCGGGAACCCAGCACGCGTTTTTGCCGAGCATTCTGGCGCGGCGCACCAGCACATCCTGAATCGTGTTGTTGAGCATGTGGCCCATGTGAAGCACGCCCGTTACGTTCGGCGGCGGAATCACAACGGTGTAGGGCTCGCGATCGTCAGGTTTGGATTTGAAATATCCCTGTTTTTCCCAGTAACTGTACCAGTGATCCTCGGTTTTCGCGGGATCGTAAACTTTTGGAATGGATAATTCTTTGGAAGTCATAAAAGTAGTCGCGTGTTAAAAAAGTCGGTATCGGAAGTTATCAAAAAAATAAAGCCGGCACCGGTCTGAGGGGTGCCGGCTTACGATGTAAAATCATCATGGCCGGAGCAATTCAGAACCGGATCAGAATTTCCGCTTCAGCAGCACTCCGAAGTGGCCGTCGCAGCCGTGTTTGTGCGGGAAAGTCTGGTAGGAGAGGTTATCCTTGGAAAGAACTTCTTCCGGCAGGTAATCATCCAGAGGCTCAAGCTCGAAGTTGTCGTATTCCTCAAGGAATTTCCTGATCTGCTCCATGTTTTCTTCCGGCTCAAGCGAGCAGGTTGAGTAAACGAGGCGACCCTGTTTGCCGACCATATTCGCGGCGGCATCGAGAAGTTCAGCCTGAAGCTCAACGGCTTTCTGAAGCTCTTCCGGCGTGCGTTTCCAGCGGAGATCGGCGCGTTTACTCAGAACGCCGGTTCCGGTACACGGTGCGTCCAGAAGAACGGCATCAGCCAGTTTGAAGCGAACTTCGGTGGCGTCAGCGCGCTGGATTTTTACAATTTCGGCTCCGCAGCGGTCGGCGTTTTCAGCAATCAACGGGATGCGCTCAGAGTTGATATCAACGGCAAGAATTGCGCCGTTGTTTTCCATCAGCTCAGCCATAAAAATGGTTTTAGTTCCCGGCGCGGCGCAAATATCGTAAACAGTCTCGCCGGGCATGGGGTCAAGAATTGTCGGGGCAAAACCGGCCGCGATATCCTGAACGTAGCACAGGCCTTTTTCGAACCAGCCTTTAGCGCGAACCGTTGCCAGCGAGCTCAGTTTGAAGTAACCCGGCAGCCAGTCGCTTTCTTCGTAATCTACATCAGCTTTGTCAAGCCTCAGTCGGAAGGTATCCGGTGAGGTTTTGAGTCCGTTTACTTTAAGGAAGTAATCAGGACGCGCATTGTTTGCCTGCATCAGCTGAAACGCCTCGCGCTCGCCAAAACGCTGAACCCAGCGCTCAACCATCCATTTCGGATGCGAAAACGTGGTGGCAATTACTTCGTTACGATCTTCCATATCCGGAGTAGGAAGCTGGCTCATTTCCCGCTGCACTTTGCGAAGAACAGCATTGGTGAAATCACCGGATTTCTGACTGATTTTCCGCTTGGCAATTTCCACGGCCTCGTTGAGTGAGGCATGATCCGGAGTTCCGTCCATAAAAATGAGATCGTAAAGCCCGAGGCGGATAATGTTTTTCAGAAATGGCTCCATGCGCTCAACTTCTACAGAGCTGAAGCGTGAAATCAGAAAATCGAGATAGCTTTTGCGGCGTAATATACCCTGAACATATTCATTTGCCTGCTGGCGATCCTGATTCTCAAGGCGGTTGAGCAGCTCTTTGTCAAGCCGCTGCGTATTGTCGAAATTTTCGAGAATTCTGATGCTTGTATATCTGGCTATACTGATGTTTTCCAAAATGCTGAAAAGATTACAGGGTTAAAATTATTTAGCCTATAAATATAACGGAAAATTATTACAATTCATGCAGAGCAGGGAAGGATATTCGCTATCATCACACAAAAATATCCGTGATACGCAACAATATGATTGAGGTGAATTTATATTGGGTTGAATGGGGTGGGATAATCACCGTTGTTTATGGATGTAAATCGCATTACCAGAATATGGTGCGTTTACCGTTTTTTCTACGTTAGGGGAGGCGCAATGTAAAGACGCAAGATTTTGCGTCTCTTCATTGCGATTATCTATATAATAATATATCTTTCACGGATTGTTAATATTCGACGAAATACGCTTTTTTAAGCAATATATTTAAGATCGTAACTTTAATCTTTACAAAATTTTAGCCTCATGAATAAAGGAACCGTCGCACAGGTGATCGGTCCGGTTGTAGACGTAGACTTCCCGGATGGTCAGCTCCCAAAAATACTTAACGGACTTTTTATCGATCGGGAAGATGGCCAGAAACTGGTTCTCGAAGTAGCTCAGCATCTTGGAGAAAACCGCGTTCGGACAATCGCTATGGACTCTACCGACGGCCTTGTGCGTGATACCCCGGTAAACGATTCAGGCGAACCTATTTCCATGCCCGTTGGTGAAGACATCCGCGGACGCCTGTTCAACATCGTTGGTGAAGCCATCGATGGTATTCAGTCACCAAAGGGCGATCGCCGTTACCCGATTCACCGTCCGGCCCCGAAATTCGAAGAAATTTCTTCAAGTACAGAAATGCTTGAAACCGGTATCAAGGTAGTTGATCTGCTTTGTCCGTATGCGAAGGGTGGTAAAATTGGCCTCTTCGGTGGTGCGGGTGTAGGTAAAACGGTACTTATTCAGGAGCTTATCAACAACATCGCCAAGCAGCATGGTGGGCTTTCCGTATTCGCAGGTGTAGGTGAGCGTACGCGTGAAGGAAACGACCTTCTTCGTGAGTTTATCGAGTCCGGGGTTATCAACTACGGTGATGACTTCAAGGAAGCGATGGAAAAAGGCGACTGGGATCTCGACAAAGTTGATCTTGAGGCACTCAAGGAATCACAGGCTACGCTGGTATTCGGCCAGATGAACGAGCCTCCGGGAGCGCGTGC
>PXAI01000297.1 GCA_003567135.1 Balneolia bacterium
AGAATGGATCATCTTTCCATGGGAATGACGCACGATCTCGAAGTTGCGATTGAGGAAGGGGCTACAATGGTGCGCGTAGGTACTGCTATATTTGGTGAACGGGATTATTCTTAGGATTGATCCGAATCTGATTATTTTGAGGGAAAACCAATACTGATCTTAATTTTAAAAACTCCCACGCCATGATCACCCTCCTCATTTTCGCCCTCACGTTTTCGCTAACTCCTGCACAGAATGACGTCACTGCGGTGAAGGAACTGGAACGCCAGCGCGTGGAGCATTTGCTTGCTGCAAACTGGGATCAGCTCGAAAACCTGCTGTCACCGACCCTGACCTACACACATTCGAATTCGGTAACGGAGACGAGAGAAGAATTTATGGATGCAATTCAGTCCGGCGAGATGAACTATCTCTCGATGGAGCACACAAGTATTGAAGGGCAATCAGCCGGTAATGTCGTGATTCTGAACGCTGAAACGGAAGTATTTGCTTCTCTGGGCGACGAGCAGGTTATGGTCAGCCTTAAAGTGACCGCCGTTTATTCGAATCATCACGGAAGCTGGATGCTCGAATCGTGGCACTCAACGCGGATTCCGTAATAAGGAACGGAGCGCGCTAAAATCATGTAATGTATCGTATTACACCGCGGCCCGGGAGCGGATTTTTATTCAGATCTGATGCACTACATATGGATTACAAAAAGAAATGGTGGCGCCATTCCGTCTACGGCGTAACACTGGTTGGGCTGGGAATCGTACTCATTGCCGAAGCCATTATCATCAAAGGAAATCCCCCGCCCGATGCCGGCCTCGCCCACATGGCAAAATGGTTCTGGATCGGCCTCCCCGGAATCGCATCCGTCAACGCCGGAATCTCATTCATCGCCGACGCCGTAAAACAAAGAATCTATTTCGAAAAAGGTTGGTCAGGAAGTGATCCCAATTCTTAATCTCTTTCTCCTGAAATTCGATCTTTTCACAAAGAGGTCGTAACCTTTTGTGCGGATAAATATAGGATTGAAATCAATTTAAACATCTAAAAACCAATCCTGTAGGGACAGGGCATGCCCTGTCCCTACAGGATTGGTTACGTTAATGACGAATTTGAACACCATTTTATTTAATGCTTAATTTCTCATTTTTTAAAAACATTCTGAATTCTCTAATTCTGAATTTTCTTCTCTTCTCTTTTTCCGATGACATTTTCAGGAAATGACCCTACATTTCATCAACCAAATTTCCATCCTCATTTCTGATTGTATGAAATTTCTGTTACGGTGTTTTTTGCTGCCTGCTTTGTTTCTGATCGTACTGCCGGCTCCTGAGGCTTCCGCGCAGGATGAGCCCCGCAGTATCGATGACATCCGGATCCCCTCGCTGCCTTATTACAGCTACGGGCGCGGTCTCGGGTTAACCACTCCCGACAGCACCTACCAGCTGAATATCCG
Source organism: Balneolia bacterium (assembly GCA_003567135.1). GTDB lineage: Bacteria > Bacteroidota > Rhodothermia > Balneolales > Cyclonatronaceae > PXAI01. The sequence continues at coordinate 1,448 of PXAI01000297.1, forward strand.
GTTCCGGATGCAAAACCGGGTTACTCTCGAGGATAGCGATAACCGTGATGCGCAGATTGAGGGTATGGTTCGAAGACTCAGGCTTCGTTTTGATGGTTTTGTGGGTGATCCTCGGTTCTTGTATGCGATCCAGCTTTCCTTTGCCCCGGGTGATATTGGCCAGGTTGCTGAAGGTGAAAGTGTGAATATCATCCGCGACGCCGTGTTTTACTACCGCCACAGCGATCGCCTAACGCTGGGATTCGGACAAACCAAACTTCCCGGAAACCGCCAGCGCGTGAACTCATCAGGGGCGCTGCAGCTCACCGACCGAAGCATCAACAACGCCACGTTTACCATCGACCGGGATTACGGTGTTTTCCTGAACTACGGGCGCGAATTCCGCGATCAGTTTTCGTGGGTTTTGCGAACGGCCGTCAGCTCCGGCAACGGACGAAATCAGCCTAATTTTGATACGCGACTGGCCTACACCGGCCGGCTTGATCTTTTCCCGCTGGGAACATTTGCGCAGGGCGGCGCTTATTTCGAGGGCGACCTTGTCCGTGAACAGACGCCGAAAATTCTGCTCGGCGCCACGTATCATTTCAATAAGGGAGCCACAAAATCCGGCGGACAGATTGGCTCGCCGGTCATGGTCATGCGGGATTTAACCTCGATTCACCTGGATGCCGTGCTGAAGTATCAGGGTTTTGCCGCGATGGCCGCGTTTATGCACCGGAGCGCCAATGAGCCGGTTGCGCCACTTCCAACAAATCCCGACATCCTCGAAGCCATTCTTACTGGATACGGGTATGACGCCCAGCTCAGCTATTTGCTTCCATCTGATTACGAGTTCATCGGACGTTTTTCACGACAAATTCCCGAAAGCAAGATAAGCCACGACTTTCCCGTACGAAACCAGTACAGCTTAGGAGTTACGCGCTATATCTGGGAACACGCGCTAAAGCTCCAGACGGAGGTCACGTACAACCAAACGCAGTTTAAGGGGATGGACAGCATGGACGGATGGTACGCCCGTTTCCAGATTGAAATCGGTATTTGATGTGGCCGATGCGCTCAAAAATATCTTCACAGAATCATTCATACAGGATGTTGCCGGCGCGCTCGGTGCTCTGATTTTTGATTTTGACCAGCAGAAGTTCATCAGCCTGATCTTCAATGATGAATGGCCCGGTTATGAGCTGAAGCAACGAATGGCGCACATAGCCGAAACAATGCACCCGTTTTTGCCGGATGATTTTGCCGGGGCTGCCGAAATCCTGAAATCCATCCCCGAAAAGATGCATGGCGGGCATGAACATGAAAGGCTTGCGCTGATGTTCATTCCCAACTACGTGGAGCACTACGGAGTTGATCATCCCGAAACGGCACTTTCTGCCATGGAAACAATTACGCGTTTTGCCAGCTGTGAGTTTGCCGTCAGACCGCTGATCAAAAAATACCCGGAGATGCTTTATCCGGTGCTGAAAAAATGGGCCGTTCACGAAAACCATCATGTGCGGAGACTGGCTTCTGAGGGGAGCCGGCCGCGACTGCCCTGGGCGATGGCGTTGCATAAACTAATTGACGACCCGTCCCCGGTTTTGCCTGTTCTGGAACTGCTGAAAGACGACAGCTCGGAGTATGTCCGCCGCAGCGTGGCAAATCATCTTAACGATATTTCGAAGGATCATCCTGAGCTGGCAAAACGCATTTTTTCGGAATGGATCGGGTTTTCAAAAAACCGTGACCGTCTCGTAAAACACGCGGCACGTACGCTGCTCAAAAGCGGAGATCCCGATGTAATGGAGCTTTTCGGATTCCGGAAACCGGATCACATCCTCATAAAAAACTTTCAAATTCTGACCCCAAAGATAAGAACCGGGGATTATCTGAAGTTTGAGGTTGCGCTAAAAAACGAACATCCTGAGAAAACCAACATCCGGCTGGAATACGCTGTTTATTTTTTGAGAAGCGACGGCACTTACGGTAAAAAAGTGTTCCGGATATCCGAGAAAATCGTTCAGGGGGATGAGGAGGTTGAGCTTGCAAAGCGGCATTCTTTCCGGAAATTATCCACCCGAACCTATCATCCGGGTAAACATGGCGTTTCGGTGATCGTCAACGGAGTTGAGCTCGGAAAAAAATGGTTTTTTCTGGATTGATGGAATCCTTAGCCGACAGGTAATAATCCCCCATTCACTTTTTATTAGGGGGATTCTGGTTATTTTGTGATTATTGATTCGGGATTTTTTAAAAAGAAGCCTCGTTTTACTTTTTGACCTTCCGAATGTATCTTCATTTGATTCGAGCTGATTCTTATTTAATCAAAATTAAGGCTGTAAAACGTGGGAGCCATTTTAACCATTAT
>PXAI01000310.1 GCA_003567135.1 Balneolia bacterium
GAAGCCGCCCCGTATTTCTGCGCGGCAACAGTTCCTGCGCCGATCTTCATTTCGCCGTGCGTTAAAGTAGGCCCGTCTTCAACGGCCAGAACGCGTTTCCCTAATATCAGCCCGGGTTTATCTACGGTTAGCGGCGAAGCGGCATCTACCACTACGGCCTTGGGATTTACTTCATAGATATTTTTTCGTACCTGCCTGATTCCCTCTGCGTCGGCGCTGTCCATTTTATTGATTACGACCACATCGGCCATGCGAAGCGTCGTCTCACCGGGATAGTAATTCAGCTCGTGGCCCGGCCTGTGCGGATCGGCAACGGTGATCATAAGATCAGGCTTGTAAAACGGGAAATCGTTGTTTCCGCCATCCCAAACGATAACATCAGCTTCTTTTTCAGCTTCCCGAATAATCGCCTCATAGTCAACACCGGCGTAAATAACATTACCCCGTGTAACGTGCGGCTCGTATTCTTCCATCTCTTCGATGGTACATTCGTGCGTGTGAAGATCCTCAATGGTAGCAAAACGCTGCACTTTCTGCGCCACTAAATCGCCGTACGGCATAGGGTGCCGGATAGCCACTACTTTCTTGCCCATTTCCATCAGCGCCTCAATCACGCGCCGGGAGGTCTGGCTCTTACCACAGCCGGTTCGGGTCGCCCCGATAGCAATGACTGGCCTTGTGCTTTTAATCATAGTTTCCTTCGGGCCAATCAGCAGGAAATCGGCGCCGCTGGCGTTCACCTGAGCAGCCACGCCCATCACTTCTGTATACGAAACATCGCTGTAAGAGAATGCGCAGATATCGATATCCAGCTTTTTGATTAGTTCGGGCAGATCGTCCTGACTGTAGATCGGTATGCCTTCCGGATATAACGTCCCGGCAAGCTCCGCCGGATATTTGCGCCCGTCGATGTCCGGTATCTGCGCAGCCGTAAAGGCCCTCACATCATAATGGTCATTTTTACGAAAGTAGGTGTTAAAATTATGGAAATCCCTTCCCGCCGCACCTATAATAATTACGTTTTTCTTTTTCATAACAGTCGGTTAAATAGTTTGATACAGTTCGAATCGTAATAGTATTATAGTAAATATATTCTAATAATGATATATGATTATTTGAGGAAGTTTGGTGAATAATCCGGGTTAATACCTGATCTTCGCATATACGCTCTCGCGGCTGGCGCGTGTGGCGTCTTCTATGGTGTGGATGTTGATCCCGGCGAGCAGCGGAATCATCTTCAAAAATACGCGGGCGGTCATGATGGCGTCGCCCAGAGCCTGATGCCGGGTTTCGGTTTTGATGCCGTACCGGGTGGCCAGATCGTCGATGCTGTGACCTTCCAGGTTCGGATGCAAAATGGTGGAGAGCAAAAGCGTATCGATTACGGGCCGCGAAAAATCGACGCCGGCGCCGCGCTGTTCAAGCTCGAGGAATCGCATATCAAAGGCGGCATTATGGGCGATAAAAATATCCTCTTCGCAAAATCTGTAAAAATCCTTCAGGCAGTGCGCGGCATTCGGTTTTTCGGCCACCATTTCATCGGTAATGCCATGGATACGCGTGGAGGCTTCCGGAATCGGGCGTCCCGGATTGATGTAGTGATGAAAACTCTGGTTCTCCCGAAGTTTTCCGTTCAGGATTCTCACCGCGCCAACCGAGATCAGCCGGTCGCCGTCGGATGGATACAGCCCGGTGGTTTCGGTATCAAAAACGGTAGCGGTGATTTTTTTAAGCGGCGTTTTCGCGATTTCTGAACTCAGACTGAACTGAAACAAGTCAAAATCAAAATGGCCTTTTCCTGTTTTTGGGGATGCCGGCTTTTCAGCCTTTGGCAAAATCATATTGAACTCACACGATCCATCCTCCGATTGTGTCCACCATTCTGCGCGGTGCTGCTGCATCACCGTCTGCATGGAAAAAGGCAGCTTAATTCCATCAAATTCAGGAAAACCGCCGATCCAGTTTTGCAGCTGATCCTGATCGGGTTCTTCGCCGGTCCAGGAAATTTTGATCTTGTGATGTTCATCCGCAGATTCCGACGCAATCCGGATATCATCCCCCATAAGCTCTTTAATTTTTCCGGTCATGTAGAGCAAACTGATTGATACGGAACAGGCGTCTGCTTCAACATAAGGTTCATCTTCAGGAAAGCTGAAGCTCAGGTTCAGGCCCGACTGCGCGCTAATTCTTTGCATCATGCCGAGCAGCGCGCTCAAACTTATGACCTGATTGAGACCCTCGCCCGGCTTGTTCTTCCCCTGCTCCTTCTGATAATCACCAACGAGAGCTGCTATCGTTTCGGTTTCATTTAGGATCAGCCCCAGAAACTGCTCTTGCATATCGGCACCGGCATCCGGATAATTTTTCAGGTTATCAGCCGCCGCCCGGATTCCGGCCACAGAATCGCGCACCCGGCGAATGCCGTCATCCGCAAATTCCTCTTCTTTATGATGCTTCAAAACGGAGCCGGTGATGTTCCGGATAAAAAAGAGATTTCCCGAATCAGGGTCATCTTTCAGCGAAGCGGGAATGGCTCTGATCTGTAGAAGCTGATCACCCGGCGAGCTGACGGTAAACCTGAACGAACCGTTGCCATCCGGATGGCGGCTTTCATCTATGGCAAGTTGCACCGGCGCATTTTCGATGACCTGATCAAGCGGCCGGCCCAGGCCGAGATATGTGGGCGGATTTTTATCCGGAAGGGAGAGCATCTGTTCGGCCGGGGCGTTGAAAAGCAGAATCCTGCCCTCTTTATTGGTGACCACGAGCCCCTCCTGCAGCTGTTCGATGATTGTTGCCAGCGTGTCACGCTCGCGCGAAAGTTTCCGGGATGCCGACCGAAGCTGCTCCTGCATTTCCGACTCCTGATCATTCAGCCTTTTTGCTGCTGCATCCAGATTCTGGCCAAGCCGGTCGATAAACGTTATGCCTGAAGGCGAATATTCCGGAAGCGACGTGTTTTTGCCAAGCAGCGACGAAATATCTGATAGTTTTTCAACCGGCCTGACGTACCGGTTTACCATTAACGCCGCGGCGAGACCGGCCAGAATTGCCGGGGTTACAAAGAGTAACAGTAAAACGAAAAGGAAATCCTGACGAAAAGCGATGAGCGCGGAAGACGTCTCTTCAGCAAGGATAAACGTGAGGAATGTGTAAAAAAGGAAACCCCCGGCAAACGTAATGAGAAAAACGACCGCCGCCCAGATCCATGGCCGGGTATCACTTCTCATCTTTCTGAGTGATGGTTTCCTTCACTTTTTCAACCAAAGCGCGCGTGGAAAACGGCTTGGTTACGTAAGCATCGGCTCCCAGGGAAATCCCCTTGGTGATATCCTGATCGCGGCCTTTGGCAGTAAGGATAATCACTTTGATATGGCGGATCTTTTTGTCCTTTCGGATAAGCTGAAGCACGTCGAATCCGCTCCGGTTCGGGAGCATTACATCCAGCAGGATAAGGTCGGGCATCAGTTCAGGGATGAGATCGAGCGCCTGCTCTCCGTTTCTGGCAACAAACACGTTGTACCCGTTCTGGGCCATCAGAAATTCCAGCGAAATTACAATGCTGGGCTCATCATCGACTATTAAAATCTTCTTTGACATATCTGAAAGTATGTATTACCCGAATTATTCACAACGTAAAAAAATATACATCATAAGCAATTAATATTAATATGTTTGAGTAAATATTTTGCAGTCCATATTTGAGTATAGAAGAAGACGGCGACTTTTTCCCGCTGGCTACGTTGAAGCTAAAAAAGTCTGCTCATGGTACAAGAGTACCATTCCGCTAACTTTTTCACCTTCGCCTTGCCAGCGAAAAAAATTCTTGGTGAATAATCCGGGATAACTCGGCATACTTACAATTTGTAAACGGTTTCAGATTAATCTTTTTCAGAAAATTCCCTGCAGTGTTTCCTGAGTTTATTAAGCCAAATGCCCGTTTTCGCTAATTATACATCTATCCATACTATTGATATCATTTCAGATAGGCAATGACAGATAAATTTTTTACGCTGAATAATATTTTTCTCTATTTGCGGAATTATTTATTTAGCGAAATTTCGCTTGCGTCGTAAATCTATAATTCATATTCTGAATTCGGCTTCGCTGGAAGCGCTTTTTATTCCGTGTGCGAACGTGTCCATCTAATAAAAATCTTTCGATCCATGAGTTTTTCCTTTATCCCTAAAAGCATTTTATGGCTCTGCCTGACCGGAGCTCTGATCCTAAGCACAGCTCTTCCTTCACAGGCTGCCGACGAGGATAAACCTTTCAACTTCACGTTTTTTGGCTTCGTCAAAAATGATGCTTTTTTTGATACACGCCAGATGGTCGCTGCGCGTCAGGGTCAGTTTTCACTGTTCCCATCCCCTGTAATTAAAAACGATTTGGGAACTGACCGCAACGAGGGCCCTCTTTTCCACATGCTTGCCATCCAGTCCCGGCTTTCGATGATCGTAACCGGCCCGGACGCGTTCGGCGCTTCCTCCCGCGGATTTATCGAGGGCGCCTTTTTTGGGAATATCGAAAGCGATATCAACGGGTTCAGGCTGCGCCACGCGTTTGTTGAGCTCGTCTGGGATGGCCGCCACAAACTTCTCTTTGGCCAGTTCTGGCATCCGATGTTTGCCGAAACCGCGGTGCCCGGCGTCGTTGCGTTTAATACCGGCGCCCCGTTCAAACCATTTTCGCGCAATCCGCAAATCCGCTACACTTTTTCTCCCGGCGATGTTTCGTTTATCCTGGCCGCCATGTCGCAAATTGATTTTGTAAGTCAGGGCGGATCAATGCCGCTGCGCAGGTCGGGCATACCAAACCTGCATGGCCAGGTGCGCTATTCCTCCGGTTCATTCGGCGCGGGTGCCGGACTCGATTTCAAATCTCTGAAACCGGAATTTTTCAGCGGTGAAGAGACGCTGAATTCGCTGGCCGGCACGGTTTACGGAACCTACTCCAGGAATTCTTTTCGAGCCATGGCTCAGTTTACATACGGCCAGAATCTGTTTGATCATCTGATGCTGGGCGGTTTTGCCCTAAACCAGCCGTTTCCGGGCTCTTTCAACACATATGATCTGATAAACATTACCACGCGTGCCGTTTGGGCTGATATCTCAACAGGAAATACCTTCCGTGCCGGACTGTTTTTTGGGTTTACCGAAAACATGGGCGCGGATGAGGATTTCAACGGAGGTCCTGATATGCGCGGCGGCGATATCGCATGGGTCTGGAGAGTTTCGCCCCGCATTGAGTTGAATTCCGGCCCGGTCAGGCTCAGCCTTGAAGCCGAGTATTCTGAAGCCGGATACGGCCTGCCCGATAATCGCGGCGTGGTATCCGATACCGATCCCACCAGCAATTTAAGGCTGATGTTCTCCACCTATTTCTTTTTCTGATTCGCATACATCCATCCCGATAACACAAACCAACCCGATTATGGAAGATAAATATCAAGTTTACTGGAAACGAAACCTGACGATACTTACCGGCCTGCTTGCCGCGTGGTTCGTCTTTTCCTACGGTTTTGGCATCCTGCTCGCCGATCAGCTGAATAATATCCGCATAGGGGGATTTCAGCTTGGTTTCTGGTTTGCCCAGCAGGGCTCACAGTACGCCTTCGTCATCATCATCTTTCTGTACGTTTTCCTGATGAACAGGCTCGACCGCGAATTTGACCTGAGGGAGGAATAAGATATGGATATCCAAACCTGGACCTTTATTATCGTCGGCGCAACGTTTGCGCTTTATATCGGGATTGCAGTCTGGTCGAGAGCCGGATCAACCAAAGATTTTTATGTGGCCGGCGGATCAGTTCCTCCGCTCGCCAACGGAATGGCCACCGCCGCAGACTGGATGTCGGCCGCATCGTTTATTTCGATGGCGGGAATGATCTCGTTCCTCGGCTACGATGGTTCCGTATATCTGATGGGCTGGACCGGCGGATACGTGCTTCTCGCGCTTCTGCTGGCACCTTATCTCAGGAAATTCGGAAAGTTCACCGTGCCTGATTTCGTGGGCGACCGCTACTACTCAAGCACCGCCAGGATGGTCGCCGTGGTCTGTGCCGTATTCATCTCCTTTACCTACGTAGCCGGGCAGATGCGCGGTACAGGTATCGTATTCTCCCGTTTCCTGAACGTGGATATCGAAATGGGCGTGGTGATAGGGATGATCATCGTCTTTTTCTACGCCGTTATGGGCGGGATGAAGGGAATCACCTATACCCAGGTTGCACAGTACTGCGTATTGATTTTCGCCTATCTCGTGCCCGTGATTTTCATCTCCATTATGATGACCGGCAACGCGATTCCCCAGCTCGGTTTCGGCGGGACGCTCGATGACGGCACCTACCTGCTGGATCGTCTTGACGGACTCAGCGCTGAACTCGGATTTGCGGCCTATACATCGGGGACTAAACCCATGATAGACGTCTTTTTCATAACGGCCGCGCTGATGGTCGGGACGGCAGGATTACCGCACGTAATCGTGCGCTTCTTCACCGTACCACGCGTTCGCGATGCGCGTACATCAGCCGGATACGCCCTGATTTTTATCGTACTGCTTTATTCCACCGCACCGGCACTGGCCGCCTTTGCCAAAACAAATCTTATCAAAACAGTGGATAACGTAGAGTATTCAGAAGTTCCGGAGTGGTTTACCAACTGGGAGCAAACCGGCCTTCTAAAATTCGAAGACCTGAACAACGACGGCAGAATTCAGTTTACCGGCGACCCGGCCACGAATGAACTCACGGTTGATCCTGATATTATCGTGCTGGCCAATCCGGAAATTGCGCAGCTTCCCAACTGGGTTATCGGCCTGGTAGCTGCCGGAGGTCTTGCCGCGGCTCTTTCAACCGCTGCCGGGCTCCTGCTCGTGATTTCAACTTCGGTGGCGCACGATCTTTTCAAACGCACGCTGAAACCCGACCTGTCGGATAAAAACGAGCTCTGGATTGCGCGAATTGCCGCCGGTGGAGCGGTCATCGTAGCCGGTTACTTCGGCATCAATCCGCCCGGGTTTGTGGCCCAGACGATTGCGTTTGCCTTCGGGCTTGCGGCCGCCTCGTTCTTCCCGGCCATCATCCTCGGAATTTTCTACAAGAAGATGAATAAGGAAGGAGCCGTGGCAGGAATGGTTGTAGGGATCGTATTCACCGCATCCTACATCATCTACTTCACCTTCCTGAACCCCGAGGCGAACAACCCTGATAACTGGTGGTTCGGAATTTCGCCCGAAGGAATTGGTACTCTCGGTATGCTTCTGAACCTTGCGGTGGCGCTCGTAGTGGTGCGCTTCACTAAAGAAACTCCGGGAGAAATTCAGGAGCTGGTGGAAAACATCCGCGTACCGGGAACACGAAAATAACCTTACATAACTCTGCAAAAGCAACGGCTCCGGCTGTTTGCTTTTGCAGGTTTATCACATCTGATTAAACCCACAATTTCAATCTGCTGAAACATGAAAAACAAAACCGAAGTGAATAAAAACGGCGCATCCCTGATGTATCATCCACCAAAAAGTATTGTCAAAAATGCTCATATCAGGAATTATGAGAAGACCTATGAGGAATCCATAAAAGATCCCGAGGCATTCTGGGCCAAAGAGGCCGAAAAGCTGAAGTGGTACAAAAAATGGCAGCAGGTGCTGGATGATTCCGACAAGCCGTTCTACAAATGGTTTACCGGCGGCAAGATCAACATCATCGGTAACGCCATCGACCGTCATCTGGAAACGCACCGCCGCAACAAACTGGCGATGATCTGGGAAGGCGAGCCGGGGGATGTCGTCACGCTCAGCTACCATGCGCTGAACCGCGAGGTTTCAAAATTTGCCAACGTGCTGAAAAGTATGGGCGTGAAAAAAGGCGAGATCGTAACCATCTATATGCCTCAGATTCCCGAGCTGCCAATAGCAATGCTTGCCTGCGCAAAAATCGGCGCGATGCACTCTGTTGTCTACGGCGGATTCTCCGTTGAGGCCCTCGCCGGCAGAATCGGTGACGCAAATTCACGCGTTCTCGTAACGGCCGACGGCGGCTGGAGACGCGGAAAAATCACCGAGCTGAAGTCAATCGCAAACGAGGCTATGGACCGCTCGCCGACCATCGAAGTTTGTATTACGGTCAAGCGGACGAAGCAGGAAGTACATATGGAAAACGACCGCGATTTCTGGTATCACGACCTCATGTCGCTTCCAATCGCCTCGCCGCGTTGCGAAACCGAAGTGCTGGATGCCGAAGATCCGCTTTTCATTTTATTTACTTCCGGAACTACCGGCAAACCGAAAGGCCTGGTTCATTCGCACGGCGGATACTCGGTTTACACGTCGAGCACGCACCGGAATGTGTTTGATATTAAAGATGAGGACCGCTGGTGGTGCGCCGCCGATCCGGGCTGGATTACCGGCCACAGCTACCTCGTGTACGGTCCGCTGATTAACGGAGCTACGATCATGATGTACGAAGGCGCGCCGAATCATCCGTATCCGAACCGCTGGTGGAGCATGATCGAAAAGTATGGAATCACCATTTTGTATACTTCGCCTACGGCCATCCGCGGACTGATGCGATTCGGCGAACAGTGGCCGCGTCGTCACGATCTTTCGAGCCTGAGGCTGCTGGGTTCAGTTGGCGAACCGATTAATCCGGAGGCGTGGCGCTGGTACCACGAGGTTATTGGCGGCGGCAACTGCCCGATCATGGATACCTGGTGGCAAACCGAAACCGGCGGTATGATGATAGCGCCCGTTCCCGTAACTCCGCTCAAGCCCGGCTCCGCCACAAGACCGCTCTTCGGAATTGAGGTCGCCATTGTGGACGATAACGCCGAGGAAGTGGGTCCCGGCGAGGAAGGAAAACTCGTTATCAAAACGCCGTGGCCGGGAATGGCACGCACCATTTTTGGCGACCCGGATCGCTTCAAAGAAACGTACTGGAAAGAGTACGAGAAACAGGGATGGTACAAAGCCGGCGATTCCGCTCGAATTGATGAGGACGGCTACATCTGGATTATCGGCCGGATTGATGACGTCATTAAAGTCAGCGGCTACCGGCTTGGTACAGCCGAAGTGGAAAGCGCGCTTGTGAGTCATCCCGATGTTTCGGAAGCGGCAGCTATCGCCCTGCCCCACGAAGTGAAAGGAAACGCGATTCACACCTACGTAATCCTGAAAGCCGGAGCAACATCCAGCAAAAAACTGGAAGAAGAGCTTCGCAAACACGTTTCAGATGAGATGGGCCCGATTGCGCGTCCTGAAACGGTACATTTTGTAGAAAGCCTGCCCAAAACCCGAAGCGGAAAAATCATGCGAAGGGTTCTGAAAGCCCGCTCGCTCGGCGTGGACGAGGGCGATCTTTCAACGTTAGAAGATTAGACTACAGACTAATGTTCACCCCAAACCGGCAGGGCTAAAATCCTGCCGGTTTTTTGTTGGATTTAATTCGAAAAATAAAATAATAACAGCATTTTACCTGTAGGGACATGGCATGCCATGTCCCTACAGGTACCTTGTGTCTGTTGTTCCATAGATTGTTTTATTATTGACAGGATTAACTATTTCCTTAATCAGCCTGCCAGGAACCCTAATACCCCGCCCGAAAATTAAGCCCGATATTCTGCTGCAGATTTTTCGACAGCTTCAGGCAGAAAATCAGGTCATCACGGGATTGTTTATCAAGTATAGATGGATTTATTTCGTTATCCGGATCAGCCCCGTTTTTGAGCTGTTCGACCTGATGCCGCAATCGTAATCCGTTAAAAAACTCCAGTGCCGCGAGCGCGTCTTCAGCATCTGATCCTTTGTAGCTTTTCTGTTCCATCAGTGCGATGATCCGTTCACGCGTGTTTGTCTTTTCGATGCCGTTTTTCAGCACGTAAATCCTGGCGTGATCCACAATCGGCAGCATTGCTTTTTTGATATCCAGCTGCGTTTTGCTGCTTTGACTCAATCCCCCAAACCAGCCGAGCGGTACGCTGTGTTTCAATGCATTCTGCGCCATGTGGTAAAAAAAGAGCCCGCTCTGGCTGCCAAGCAGTTTGGAAATATGATCCCGCAATCCCGACTCGAACTCTTTTTCTCCGAGTCCGCAGCGCAGATCAAAGAAAATACACGACTGCATCACCGCAAGCGGTTCGGGTTCATCCACCCAGCGGGTGAACGCTTTTTCCCAGTCGGCGGCCTTCATCACCCACTTCGGGTTGGATGCCATCACGTTTCCCTTGCAAAACAGAAAACCCAGGTCATTGAGTCGCCTTGAAACAAACGACCCGAGTTCGATAAAATATTCCTGATGATCACCCTCTTCGTAAACAATCGCGCTGTCCTGATCGGTTCTGAGCGTCTGTTCGGTTCGTCCCTCTGAACCCATCAGCATATACATCCATCCAGCCGGCGCAGGGCCGCATTTTTCCAGCGCATTTTCTACGGCATTTTCCAGCGCAAGATCGGCTACCGTGGTTATAAAGCGGGTCACATCAAACGGGGGGATCTCATCTTTCAGCATCGCCTCAACCGCCGTTCCCAGCTCAGGACGAATATCCTGCGGCTTCGTAAGATCTATTCCTTTTATAAACTCCTCAGCCTTCAGATGCACAGCTTCTGCATCGAGCTGAGAGCTGATTTGCCGGCATTTTTTAAGAGGTAAAACGGGTAGCATGCTTTGAATATAAGGCTGATTTTTCAAAGAAAAATTCGGCGTTTGAGATGCTTTTTGTCAGATGTTTAAAATAGTTTTAAGATTTGTTTTTCAACTACCAATGATCCAAATGTCATACCGCAAAATCCTTCTCCGCTTTGCGGAAGGATTTATGCGGTATCTTCCAGCGTTATTTAATCTATGGCGCTGGTTGTTTATACATGGTAGTTTAGAAATGCGTTGCTATCATTTTAGGGTAACGTGTTTAACCTAAAAACGAACTGTCCAAAAGTATCGCCGGAAGATCCCGCATATCGTTTAACCTCTTAATTATATTGATCTATCCAGTCCGATTGCGGGATGACGTGGTTGGGACGATGATGTTGGTAGTTACTAAGGTGGATTTACAACCTCCAGGCCAAACCTTCACCGTCCGGAGTGCCCGATTGAACAGCCCATAAAAAAACACCCGGACGACTAAATCCGGGTGTCTGGTTTGGAGGATTTATTTATGAGAAGGCTTTGAAAACCTAGAATTTTGGTCGTATTCAACGCCGGAGCAAAATAACGGTTTTGCAAAGCCTTCTATGTACCGATCAGAACTGTGCGGCTTCTGTAGAGCCTTCCATAGCCACGGTGGCAGATTTTCCGCCGGATAGCGTGTTGTTGACCAGATCGAAATAACCGGTTCCCACTTCGCGCTGGTGACGCGTGGCGGTGTAGCCGATCGCTTCGTTGCCGAACTCAGCCTGCTGCAGTTTGGAGTAGGCGGCCATGCCCTTTTCGCGGTATCCGTTTGCCAGCGTAAACATGCTGTGATTGAGCGCATGGAAACCGGCCAGCGTAATAAACTGGAATTTGTAGCCCAGTTCACCGAGCTCATTCTGGAAGGTCTTGATCTGATCATCGCTCAGATGCTTTTTCCAGTTGAATGACGGCGAGCAGTTGTACGCCAGCATTTTGTTCGGGTACTTTTCTCTGATGGCCTGCGCGAACTCACGCGCTTCGCCAATGTCCGGCGTTGAGGTTTCGCACCAGATCAGATCGGCGTATGCCGCGTAGGCGATGCCCCGCTCGATGGCCATTTCCAGGCCTCCGGTAATGGCGTAATAGCCGTCAGGGGTTCTGCCGCCGGTAAGGAAACGGTGATCGCGCTCGTCGATATCGCTGGTCATGAGCCGGGCGGCATCGGCATCCGTGCGCGCGATGATTATTGATTCCACGCCGCAGACATCAGCGGCAAGGCGCGCCGCGTTCAGCGTTTTTTCGAACTGGGATGTCGGCACAAGAACTTTCCCGCCGAGGTGGCCGCACTTCTTTTCAGAAGCCAGCTGATCCTCATAATGTACGCCCGCAGCACCGGCGGCGATCATCGCTTTCATAAGTTCAAAAGCGTTCAGCGGGCCGCCAAATCCGGCTTCGGCGTCGGCAACGATAGGAGCCATCCAGTTGAAATCTCCGCCACCCTCACTGTGATAAATTTCATCGCAGCGCAGCAAGGCCTGGTTGATCTTTTTTACCACCTCAGGCACAGAATTCACCGGATAGAGGCTCTGATCAGGATACATCTGCCCCGCTATATTTGCATCGGCGGCAACCTGCCATCCGCTCAGGTAAATCGCCTTTAGTCCTGCCTTAACCTGCTGTACAGCCTGGTTTCCAGTCAGCGCGCCGAGCGCGTTTATGTACGTTTCATTCCGAAGATCAGCCCACAATCTGGCGGCGCCCAGTTCGGCCAGCGTATGACGAACCTGAACCGATCCTGAAAGTTTGACGACATCTTCAGCGGTGTAATTTCTGGTAATTCCATTCCAGCGCGGATTGGTATTCCATTCGTGTTGGAGTTGTTCTGCGTTTTTCATGTTGCTGTGATTGTGTTTGGGTTATTGGTATAGATACAAAAGCAGTTTTCAGGCGGGATCAGAACCATCGGACAAAAAGTCTGCGAGCTCGTCCTCCAGGAAAATTTTTATGGCGGCATCTGCGGCTTCATCAAACTGCGTTTTCAGTTTTTCGGCAAGGTCTTCGTCATCCACCTGCTCATCAACCTCCTGCCTGATTTTCGCCAGTTCTTCGCTGAAGGTTTTAGCGATAAGCGCGTTGTTGACCACCTTTCCGTTGCTCAGAATTACGCCGTGATACTTCCACTGCCAGCACTGCGCTCTGGAAATTTCCAGCGTGGCGAGATCTTCCATCAGGTTATCCCACGCCACGCATCCGATCCCCTGAAGCCAGCCGTTCATGTAGCCGATCCCAACGCGCACGTTGGTCCGCAGGCCGTCCATCGTTTTGGGGCCTTCCGTAGATGGGATCAGATCAGGATAAAGCGGGTAATCAGGAACCAGGCTGAGCTGATTTTTTTCCTTAAACTGATTCAGCGCAATGCCGATGAAATAAGGATGCGATACCCAGCAGCCATCGTGTCCCAGGCCGGCCTCCCAGGCTTTATCTTCCGCCACTTTTTTTGTCTGGACTTCCCTGAGTTCGTCAGTTTTGCCCGGCGTGAAGGCCGACATCCCGCCCATTGCAAAAGCACCGCGCTTATGGCAGATCAGCACGATTCTTTTGGCATAGTTTTCCATCCAGTATTTCTGCATGGTGATGCTCGACCGGTCGGCCATAACTCTGTCCGGATGATTTTTCAGCACTTTGATATCGCTGAAGATTTTATCCCACCGGCCGGTATTCAATCCTGCCGCGTGCTCTCTTATTTCGTACAAAATTTCCTCAATCTGAAAAGCGGCCGGAAGGGTCTCGATAAGAAACGTAGCGCGCAGGGTGCCGTTTGGAAAACCGGTGGACTGCTGAACGAGTTTAAACAGATCATTCCACCAGCGGGCTTCCAGGTAATGCTCGCATTTGGGGATGTAATACTTCGGCGTCTTTCCCTGATCCAGAAACGTTCTGGCCGTGTGCGCAAACGTAACCGCGAGATCGGTGATGCCCGCAGAGGCCGGTTTCCCGTGGACGATAATATTGTTTTCAGCGAGATGTAATCCCCGAACGCGAACCATCACGCCGGCTTTATCATCCTTATTAATAGTATACACTTTGTTTTTCTGCTCAACCCGAAGCGTACCATCCACCGCGCCGATCACGTTGTGGTAGCCGTCAACTACGTTGTTCCAGTCGGGTTTCATGGAGTCTTCGAAATCCAGCATCGCCATATCCGCCCGGTCGCCCGCTTCATTTCTGCTGAGCATATTAATGACCATTTTGGCCGAATTTACCGGGCCGGTGATTTCAACTCTACGTTGCAGCAGATCTTCAGGAATCGGCGCTACTTTCCAGGTACCGATTACCGCTTCGCTGTCAACCGATTCGTATTCCGGAAGGGCACCGGTATCCCACTTTGCCTGGCGTTCTTTTCTCATTTCCAGAAGTTCATTTCGCCTGTCATCCATCTGTTTGTGAAGTACGGAAATGAGCTTCAGAACCGTATCGGTGAAAATGGCTCTGGATGATTCATTCCAGGCGCGGCGCCTAAACTGCACGCCGTAGCCAGCTTCATAAAAATGTGTTTCCCGGGTTACTTCTGTTTCTGTGTACATAATTTTGATACTCCAGCTGTGTAATTTTAATACTGCAGGGTTTGAAGATTCAGAGCCTCAGCTCGGTAATTCTGATCAAAGAGCAGATACTTATTGCTTATTTACTGTACGCAATTTATGTTAGCAGAAAGTAAAACAAAAGCGAAATTTCGCTAATAAATAAAATTCGCAAATAATTGTTTGGTACGCTCACAGAAATTGGCTGTTAATTTTATTCAGCCCCTTTTTTGACTATCTTCCGCTAACAGCGAATTTTTTATTACACATCGGCAATGGGAATAAGTAAGGAAAATCTCACATTAGTTCTTGGCCTGAAAGTCAGCTGGCACCGGCAGCAGCTCGGCCTTTCTCTTAAAGAATTATCTGAAAGAAGCGGTCTTTCAATATCCTACCTCAACGAAATTGAGAAGGGAAAGAAATATCCAAAGGCGGATAAAATCATGAGCCTGGCCGAGGCGCTCGGCAAACCTTACGACGAACTTGTTTCCCTCCAGCTGGATCAAAAGCTGATGCCCCTCTCCGAACTGCTGAGCACAAGCGTAATGCAGGAGATTCCGTTTGATCTCTTCGGTTTCAAGAAGTCGGATCTGATGGAGTTCATGACCAACGCTCCGGCCCGTTTTGCCGCACTGATTGATACGATCATTAAAATTTCGCGCTCGTATGACCTGAGCGTTGAGAATCTTCTTTTTGGCGCACTTCGCTCTTATCAGGAAATGCACAACAACTATTTTCCGGAAATTGAGAAGAAGGCCGCGGAGTTCAGAAAGAAGTTCCGGCTGACCGGCGACAGGCTGAATTATGATAACATCAAAAGCCTGCTGAAAACGGAGTACGAATACCGGATTGATGAATCCGAGCTGAATTCCAATGCCGAACTGAATCATTTCAGGTCGCTTTATCTGCCGAAGAAACCTCCCCGAATGTTCGTGAACAGCGGGCTTCTGAAATCGCAGCAGCTCTTTTCGCTGTGTCGCGAACTGGGGTATGAAGTTCTTGAGCTGAAGGAGCGCGTGCCGAGTTCGTCTTATCTTTCTGATGCCACGTTTGAACAGCTGCTGAACAACACGAAAGCATCCTATTTCGCGGGAGCGCTGATTATGGATCAGGATGAGCTTGCCGCTGATATCGGCGAATGGTTCAGCTCTGAATCATGGGATGATCAGAAAATCGAACAGCTGACCGAAAAATACGGCGTAACGCCGGAGATGTTTTTCCACCGCCTCACACAAATCATGGCGGAGAAATTCCAGCTCGAACAGTTTTATTTCCTGAGATTTAATCACAACACAAAATCCGGCAATTACAAGCTGTCCAAAGAGCTGCACTTTTCGAAACTGCACTCAACGCACGGTATCGGATTTAACGAGCACTACTGCCGCCGGTGGATTACGCTGAGGCTGCTCGATGAACTCAAAACCTCAAAAAAGGAGTCAGACAAATACCGTTTTGCCGTTCAGAGATCAAAATTTTTCAACACAGAAAACGAGTATTTCTGCATATCAGCCGCCCGGCCCCTCCGGCTTAGCCCCGGCGTAAACTCGTGCGTTACCATCGGCTTTCTGATGGATCAAAAATTCAAACGCCGCGTTCGTTTCTGGGATGATGATTCCGTAACCCAAAGCGTGGTTAACCGAACCTGCGAACGATGCCCGATTTCCGATTGCAGGGAGCGCGCGGCCGAGCCGGTGATCCACCAGAAACAGCTTAAAAACGCAGAAATCGCGCGTCAGCTGGATAACCTCTACGCAAACTCCTGATCACGCAAATGTCCGATTAAACCCAGAGCATTGTGAAAAAGACAGAGTCCGGTAATCATCCTTATTTCTTCCTTTTTCTGATCGGCCTTTTGCTGTTACTTTCGCCGCTGGTTATCGC
>PXAI01000114.1 GCA_003567135.1 Balneolia bacterium
AAATTAATCAGGGGCAGGGAATATTATGACTAAAGGATTAGCAGGAAGTATTGCGCAGGCTTTTATTGATTCAAAGCTTACGCTGCTACTCATGATTGCCTTTCTGGCGGTTGGAGCGTACGGCGTCTGGCTGACGCCAAGCGAAGAGGAGCCTCAGATTGATGTGCCGATGGCAGACATTTTTGTCGGCTATCCCGGTGCATCACCCGAGGAAGTTGAAAACAGAATATCCATCCCGCTTGAAAAAGTGCTTTCCAACATCAACGGCGTGGAGTACATCTACTCAACATCCATGCCGGGAATGGCGGTCGTTTCCGCACGATTTTTTGTTGGAGAAGATATCGAGCGAAGCCTGGTGAGGTTCTATAATGAAATCATGCGGTTTATGGATGAGAAGCCGGATGCGGTAACCATGCCGCTGATCAAATCCAGATCCATAAATGATGTGCCGATTGTAACGCTGACGCTTTGGAGTGAAACGCGCGACGATTACGATATCCGCCGGCTAGCTCAGGAATTTTCCAATGAAATAAAATCCATTCCGGATGTGGCTGAAATTAACACGCACGGCGGCCGCACCAGAGCCGTTGAAGTTGTGCTGGATAAGAACAGAATGGCAGCCGCAGGCATTGATCCGGGGCGTATCGCTCAGATGATTGAGGCTTCCAATCAGGAGTTTCAGTCGGGCAGTTTCAGTATGTCCGATACCGAATTCAGGGTAAAAACGGGCAGTTTTCTTACTTCAGCGGAAGATGTGGCCTCGCTGGTGCTGGATGTCAGAAACGGAGCTCCGGTTCTGCTTAAAGATGTAGCCGAAGTTCGCGACGGCCCGGCTGAACCGGTGAATTACGTAACCTTCAGCGCCGGTCCGGCAGGTGAATCCACAATCGGGCTTCCCGCCGGTGAAGCCGCCAACGCTGTTACCATTTCCGTTGCGAAACGTCAGGGCGCAGATGCCATGACCATCGCCTCCGCGATTGATGAAATGGGCAAAGAGCTTGAGGGTACGCTGCTGCCGTCTGATATTCAGGTGGCGGTCACCAGAAACTACGGCGAAACCGCAACGGATAAAGTGAATACGCTGCTTATCCATCTTCTGGTAGCCGTTCTGGCCGTAACGTTTGTAGTGTTTTTAGCTATGGGATGGCGCGGCGGGCTCGTTGTGTTTATCTCGGTGCCCATCACCTTTGCGCTGACGCTCTTTTTCTACTATATGTACGGATATACCCTGAACCGGATTACGCTGTTTGCGCTGGTTTTTGTAACGGGTATTGTGGTAGATAACTCCATCATTGTGGCGGAAAATATGCACCGCCATTTCAAAATGAAAAAGCTGCCCTTCAAACAGGCCGCGCTCTATGCTATCAATGAGGTTGGGAATCCAACGATCCTCGCTACGTTTACGGTAATTGCGGCGGTGATTCCGATGGCGTTTGTTTCCGGTCTGATGGGGCCTTACATGAGCCCGATCGCGATCGGAGCCACGGTGGCGATGATCCTTTCACTGATCATCTCACTGATCGTAACGCCCTGGCTGGGCTACCGTCTGCTGAAACCGGCTGAGGAAAAACCGGGTGCGAAAAAGGAGAAACCATTTGTACTTGAGGAAACGCTCGTATTCCGCCTGTATGAAAAAACGATGCGTCCGCTGCTGGAAAGTGTCTGGAAAAGATGGGCGTTTCTGCTTGGCACGGGGGCTGTACTTCTGGCCGTGATGTCTCTCTTTTATCTGCGCTGGGTAGAGGTGAAAATGCTCCCCTTCGACAACAAAAATGAAATTCAGGTAATTATCGATATGCCGGAGGGAACCACGCTGGAGCGAACGTTTGCCGTGGCTCAGGAGGCCGGACTTGCGTTACTCGATATACCGGAAGTGCATGATTATCAGATTTATGCCGGAACAAACGCGCCGATCAATTTTAACGGTCTGGTGCGCAGTTACGACATGCGGAATATGCCTCACACGGCTGATATCCAGGTAAATCTGGTTGATAAAAGTCAGCGATCTGATCAAAGCCATGATATTGCGAAGCGAATTCGTCCGCTGCTGGCCAACGTGGGTCGGGATCAAAATGCCAACATTAAAGTAGTGGAAGTTCCGCCGGGACCGCCCGTTCTCTCCACGCTGGTGGCAGAAGTTTACGGTCCGAATCTGGATGTTCAGCGAGATATAGCTGCACAAATCAAAGAGATTTTTGTGGAAACTCCGGGCATCGTTGATACCGACTGGATGGTGGAAGCTGAACAAACGGAATACCGTTTCGAGGTTGACCGCACGAAAGCCGCGCTGAACGGCGTGATGCCGGGTCAGGTAGCGCAAACCGTGAGCATGATTCTTGGCCGGCAGCCTGTTTCTCAGCTTTACGCCGAGCGCGAGGCAGAAACGGTGCCGGTTGTGCTGAAACTCAGTGAAGCATCGCGAGCGGGCACGGCAAATCTCAGTGGCCTTCACGTGCAGTCCCAAGCCGGGGCGATGATTCCTGTTCAGGATCTGGTAACGGTTCAGGAACAGACTATCGGAAAATCAATTCATCGGAAAAATCAGCGACGCGTGGTTTATGTGACTGCTGAAGTTGCCGGAGAAATTGAGAGTCCCGTTTACGCAATTCTTGACGCCCGCGATGCCATAAACTCGCTCACGCCACAGGACGGATATTCCCTTGAGCAGCGTTTCGCCGGCCAGCCGTTTACCAGCGAGGATGTTACCGTAAAATGGGACGGCGAGTGGCAGATCACCCTGGAAGTATTCAGAGATCTGGGAATTGCGTTTGCCGTGGTACTGCTGATCATCTACATCCTTATTGTGGGATGGTTCCAGGATTTCGGGGTGCCGCTGGTCATGATGATCGCCATTCCGCTTTCCCTGATCGGAATTCTGATCGGCCACTGGATAACCGGAGCGTTTTTCACCGCGACATCCATGATCGGGCTTATTGCTCTTGCCGGTATTATGGTGCGAAACTCAGTACTGCTGATTGATTTCATCCAGATCAGCCTGAAAGAAGGAAAAGACATGGCCGGTGCGGTCGTGGAAGCGGGAGCGGTTCGAACGATGCCAATTCTGCTCACCGCTGGAACCGTTGTGATTGGCGCCGTGGTCATTTTGTTTGATCCGATTTTTCAGGGGCTTGCCATAGCCCTGATGGGCGGAGCCATTGCCTCCACAGCACTTACGCTCATTACCGTGCCGCTGATCTACTTTATGGTGAACAAGAACAAAACGCTGAACGCTAAATAAAATTCATGACGCGGCGGCTGGATTTTCCGGATTCAGTCGCCTGTCAATATAAACTCAAAGAGGAAATACAATGAAGTTACTGATTATTCTGAGCATCGCTGAGTTTGCTGATGAAGTAAGGCAGCTCATGGCCCGAAACAAAGTTCCCGTTTACAGCGAAACAGAAATGCACGGTTTCCGCACCGAACGTTATCAGCCTGATGTGCGCAGCTGGTTTTCACAGTCGGATTACGGCGTTTACTCCACGCTCTTTTTCTCATTTCAGGAAGAAGCCACCGTCGCCCGGATACTTGAAGAGGTTCGTGAGTACAATCGCAAATGGGAAAAAACCAGAGACAATCCACTTCACGCATTTCAGGTGCCCGTAGAGGCTTATGCGTGATTTATCCCGGATTATTCACCAAGAATTTTTTCCGCTGGCAAGGCGAAGCTGATAAAGTGAGCGGAAGGGTACTGATGTACCCTGAGCACATTTTATCAGCTTTAACGCAGCCATCGGGAAAAAGTCGCCGTCTTTTGATACACCCAAATTTGAGAG
>PXAI01000203.1 GCA_003567135.1 Balneolia bacterium
AAAAAAAGCCAGAGATCAAATCATATCAACATTTGTGGGACTTATTATTTTGCTTGGCTCCTACATAATCCTTTATAGTATCAGTCCTGAATTAATAGTTCTTAGGCCAATAGCTACGCAAAGAATCGCCTATGAGTGGCCCGAACCGCCTGTTGACCGAACAACGGAAGATACTCCTTTTGGAAGAATCGCTGAAATTGCCAATATTCTTATTGCGGAAAGCGAAAGGATAGAAAGCTTAACAGAGACGCTTGACCAACTTATTGCCGAATGTAGCTGCCGCCATGTTTGGTCGTCTTGTGCTTGTAGTGAAGGATATTATGGAGAATGCATTGGCCAGTACTGCTGGATTGGAGAAGATTCCCATCCTTGCCCCAGCTGGTCAGCAATTGAAAATATCCAAAGACAACTTCTTGCCTCAAGAGATCGAATGGAGTACTATAAAGAAAGACTGGAAGGAGAGCTGAAAGATTTAATTTTTAGTATTGATGAAATTGAAAAAGATATAAGATATTTTGAAGAAAGAATTAGAGTAGAGTCTGAAATTTTACAAGAACTAGAAGAAAACCCTGAAGAAAACAGAGTTGCCATAACAAATAAAACAATTTTAATTAACCGGCTGGAAAATACGCTGGAAGACTTAAATAATGAGCTTACGATCCTTTTGGCAGTCAGACAAAATGCTGAAGCCTTAATTGATTTAATTCCGCAACTTGTTGATGAATTAACAAGATTAGCAGAATTTGACGAAACGCTTGGCTATTCTTTAATAGACTCCTGCTGGCAAAATGTAATTGACGGTTTTTGTGACCCTGAATGCAGCGGAGGATGCCACAACGACATTTGTACGCCGGAAAGATGTTCAGGTGGAAACCCTTGCGCGGCTCTTAATACCGGAACCATCAGAAGCCTAACAAACGAAATTGATCAACGCTCGAGAGCAATTTTAGGTCTTTGGAATATTGATTATACTTCTCCCGGATTTGACTGGGGTGACGTTGACCAAGGCGATGTCTTTCTTCCTCCTCCGGAAGGAAGTAATGTTCCCTGGGGAGCCCCCTTAAGGGTGTCGGCACGTGTAACATCTCCATGGAGTCCATCAAGAACATTTCGCGGAGAAACGCGAGCGCACCAAGGAATTGACATAAGTCCATGGGGAGATACGCCCTCGGAAACAGTTGGCATATATGCAGTAGCTGATGGAGTGGTAAGTCTACATAATCAGCCTAGCGGTTTTGGGCTATATATAATAATAGATCATGGAAACGGATATTCTACGCTTTATGCACATCTATCAAGCTATAATGTTAGTCAAAACCAAGTAGTTAGGAGAGGAGACCGAATAGGCTATATGGGAACTACGGGACGCTCTAGTGGAGTACATCTTCATTATGAAGTTCGGCAAGGAGGAGCAAGATTAAACATTAATTCCGGTTTTGGCATATGCGGTGAAACCACATGTAGTACCGGCACTCCCATCAACTACACGCACTGGTAAAATTAAACTAAATAAATAAAATGGACAAAAAAATAAAAATTATAATAATTTTAGTAATAATTTTTTTGATTTTACTTTTTACTTTTTTGCTGATAAAAAGTTTTAGTTCTGAAAAAATTGATAAAAATGATTTGTTAGAAAAAGAAATTAATGATATTAATGACGTAATTCATGATTATGATATGATGGAAAGACCACTATCAAGAAAAGAAATAGAAGAAGTAAAATCTCTTAGAATGGGCCCCTTGGCAAATATAGAAAATAAAGTGCCGACTGACGCCAAATATAGTATTAAATATATAGAAGAAGACGAATTTTTAAGAGAGCCGGTTTTTGAGATTACCATAGATGCAAAGAATTGGGCTGAACTTAACACTGTTAAAGAAGAGGCGCTGCAGTTGTTTGTAGATTTAGGAGTTTCTCCTTATGAACGCCCCCTTAGAACACAAATTATGGTTAATGCCCTGGACTGGGACAGTTTTGATTTTTCTTTGGAAGAAGAATAAAAAAAAATAGGCATAAATGAAATCAATCAATAAAAAAAATTCAATAAAGCTTTTATTGCTCTTTCTGGTATTTTTATTTTTTTTCGGTTTTACAAGTTTTGTTTTTGCCCAAGACAATGGAAATTCACGTATTCGGGAACTGGAAACAGCATATCCTGATTTTGGGTTTGAAACAATTACAGCGCCAAGACTTGTAACAACACCGCTTCACGAATACGTATTATACATTTACTATTTTATAATTATAGCTTCCGGGCTTTTCGGGTTTTTTTCCTTAATATATGCAGGATTTGTTTATATGGTTTCAACCGGAAACCCTCATCTTTTGGAAGATGCAAAAGACCAAATAATGGCTGCTCTTTTTGGTATATTGATTTTGCTTGGAGCCGTACTTCTTTTAAGAACATTGAGCGGACAATTCATAGTAATGGATGAAACCTTTATGTTGCCCGGCAGGCCGGAAATAGCTCCTGGAGTTTGGCTTTGCACTGAAAATCAAGATGATAATTTTTATGACATTTTTAGCCTATCTATAAATTATCAAATCGCATTGGAACGTTTTCGCGAAGTTCCAACAGATGAAAGAAGAGAACATTTTCGTAATCAACTTGAAGAATATTCAACAGAAGGCAGAATGATTCTTAGAGAAATTTTAAATTCTTGCTATATAGCTCAAACAGCTCAAAACATTGTGTTTGAACAAGGAGCAACCCATTCTTACTTAGTACCTAATATTAGCTGGGATACAAGACAAATAATAACCTATGGTGCTATTTATTTTGAAAATCTAAACCAAACAGGTAATATTTTTTTAGAATTTGGTGGAATTTATTTAACACCGGTATCATTTGGAGCAGCAATGACCAGAACAAGATCCATACTTCCCTTTACTTATGATTTTAGGTCAACCCCTGACTCTGAATGGGAAGTATTTCTTTATCAAGAGGTCAATAAAAATGAAGGGTTTGACCCGACTAGAGTTAACATAACAAGTAATTTAAATTGTGGAAGCTACCTGTGCCCCGGTAGCAGTGCGGGATTAATAACGGGAAATCTCGGCACCTTTTCGCCAAAATCTCTTTTTATGACATCTACCTCAGAATTTATTCTTATTCTATCTACAGGAGCGGGTGGACAAAACTTTACTGAACAAAGCCATGTTTTTACCAGAACTGTTGATAATTTACTTGACTTTGAGAGAATATCTGAAGAAATTGTTGATGTAAGGCTTGATTATAAGGCATACAGGGTGCCAACCGCTACGCATTATTTTTTAATAAACGCTATTACTTATTAATTTTATAAATAAAAAATGATTAAATCTAAAAACTTATTAATAATTTTTCTGATTTTTTTAATTTTTTTCGGGTCTGCTGGGTTTGTTCAGGCAATGCGTGGTGACCATATTCTTTATGCTGACCCTCAACTACGAGAGGAAGCTGGCTTGCCGGAATTGCCTCCCCCGCCCACCTGGCTTACAGCGCCAACCAACACAATAAGAGGGTGGATACAAAGTCTTTCAAACTGGATGGCATTACCATGGTTTCTCTTAAGCATTGTTGCAAGCTTTATAGCAATTCTCGGTCTTGGGCTGGCAAGGCTTTCTATTATTCTTTTGGTTTGGGTGCTTTCGCCGAGCTTCAACCAGCTTTCCTATACAAATCCTGCCGGAAATCCGGTAATTGAATACGGCCTATATATTACCCAGGGATTTGTTAATATTTTTTTAATATTGATTTTAATCTATATTGCGCTTGCAA
>PXAI01000045.1 GCA_003567135.1 Balneolia bacterium
AGTCCATTGAGATCCTTAAAGATGCTTCTGCTGCCGCTATTTACGGTTCAAGAGCGTCTAATGGTGTTATTCTGATTACCACAAAAAGAGGCCGTGAGGGTCGCACTCAGTTTACATACAATTTCCAGGCAGGATGGAGCGCCCCGACACGCCTTCGCGACTGGATGAACACTGCGGAATACATTCAGCATTTTGAAGAAGCTGCGATGAATCTCGACCGCATTGAAGGTGGCGGAGATTTCTGGCTTGGATTCGTTCGTAACCGTTTCAATTTGTATTCAGCCGGACAATACACACACGCTGATGGCTGGGCTAACGGGCAGGTTATTGATGTTGACTGGCAGCAGGAAGCATTTCAAAGCGGCGCCGGAGTTGTTCGGCACGAGCTTTCCGCACGTGGCGGTACTGCAAATACCAGATACTACGTGAGCGGTCACTACAGCGATGAGACAGGTATTCTGATTGGCAATGATTTCGAGCGTATTTCCGGCCGGGTAAACCTCGATCATCAGGCCAATGACTGGATTTCTCTGGGAATGAACCTAAGCCTTGGCCGCTCTGTTATGAACCGTGTATCAACAGATAACGCGTTTGCAACACCGATGCAGCTTGTTGCACAGCCGCCGCTTACACCAATTCGTGACCCAAGAACGTGTATGGATGCAGCTGGTGAAATGATTCCGGGATGTACACCAGAGCTCAGCGGCGACTTCACCCTCTATTATAACGGATTGCTACACAGAGATTTCGCGAGCTATGAAACCACAGTTTACCGTAACCTTGGTTCAGCATATGTGAACTTTCAACTTATGGATAATCTCTTTTTGCGTTCTGAATATGGTGTTGATATTCTTACACAGCACGAAGATCAGTACTATGGCTCACGTACCGCGCGTGGTGTTGGTGGAAACGAAGGGCAGGGTCTTGGCGTAAGCCGCTGGAGCCAGGCGCTTAACTACAACGTCAATACGTTTGCCAACCATCGTTTTCAGCTTGATGATATCCACGACATCGAATCAGTTGTCGGATTCAGCTACGAGCAGTATACACAGGATATCACTCTTGCTGAAGGCCGCGGATTCCCGAACGATAATTTCCGTAAGCTCGCAAGTTCAGCTGAGCCTCTTATCGCAAGCGGAACTGCTACGAAATACAGCTTCCTTTCGTACTTTGCCCGTGTGAACTATTCTCTCATGGATCGCTACCTGCTTACAGTAAGCGGCCGTGTTGACGGTTCTTCTCGCTTCGGGTCTAACAATCGTTACGGTTTCTTCCCGGCAGTTTCGGCAGGATGGATCATGACGGAAGAAGATTTCTTCAGAGGGGTTGATTTCCTCTCTTTCCTCAAACTTCGCGCCAGCTATGGTGTAACTGGTAACGCTGCGATTGGCAACTTTGAGTCACGCGGACTCTTCGGCGGTGGATCATACAATAACATTTCTGCCATCCAACCTTCACAAACACCAAACCCGGATCTCAAATGGGAGCAGACTTCTCAAACCGATATCGGTCTTGATTTCGGCCTCTTCAATAACAGACTGCGTGGTGAAGTGGATTACTACTGGAAAAACACCAAAGACCTTCTGCTCAGAGTTAACGTGCCTTCCTCAACAGGTTTTGGTACACAGCTCAGAAACGTGGGTAAACTTGACAACGAAGGTTTCGAAGCAAACCTGACGACCATTAACCTGATGGGCGAGTTTCAGTGGACAACCAGACTGAATTTTGCTACGAACAAAAACAAGATCACCGATCTTGATGGCCAGATTCTGGAAGGCGCGTTCATTAACCGTGCTGTTGAAGGGGAGTCTATTGGCGTGTTCTTTGCACCGGAATATGCAGGTGTTGATCCTGAAACAGGAGATGCGTTATTTTACCTGAACAGCGGTGATAACCCGCGTGAGACCACCAATGTATACGGCGACGCTGAGCGTGTTGTAATTGGTGATCCGAACCCGAAGTGGACCGGAGGCTTTGGTAACACCTTCTCATGGAAAGGCCTTGAGCTGGATGTGTTCTTCCAGTTTGTATACGGAAATGATGTCTACACCGGGGGAAGCGGAAGATTTACCACTGCTAACGGCGATTGGCTTGACAACCAGACCAGAGACCAGCTTAACTCCTGGAGAAATCCTGGTGATATTACCGATGTCCCTGAAGCCCGTTTCCTTGAAGCCAACGGTACAGGCCACTCATCCAGATATATCTCTGATGGTTCATACCTGAGACTGAAGACACTTACGCTGTCTTACACACTCCCGAGATCCGTAATTCAAAGAGCCAACATCGACAGAGTAAGGCTTTACGCGACCGGAGTTAACCTGCTTACCTTCACCAGCTACGATGGCTGGGATCCTGAGGTAAACACAGACTTTTTAGCCGGTAATATTGGTCTTGGCAACGAGTTCTACTCTGCCCCGCAGGCCAGAACATTTACCATTGGCGTAGAAATCGGCTTTTAATTCAAGCCTGCTAAGTGTCTTTAAAAATCATTTTAAATTTGTTTGAATATGAAATTAATTAAAACGTTGCCATTAATTCTGACTTTGGTGCTGTTCTCGGCATGCGACTCCCTGCTGGATGTCGATCCCCAGCAGTCCATTTCAGAAGAAACTGCACTAAGTACGCCTCAGAATGTTCAGGCCGCACTCATTGGTGCGTATTCTTCATTCAGGGGATCTTCTGCCTACGGCGGAAACTACATCTACCTGACCGATCTCCTTGCTGATGATGATCAGGTGGTGTGGAGTGGAACATTCTTCCAGCCGCGTCAGGTTTGGACCAAAGATATCGAAACCGATAACTCGTTTGTGGCCAATACCTGGGCCGCTTCTTACAATACAATTAACCGGGTAAACAATGTGCTCGGTGCGCTCGAAGTGCTTGACGCCGCGGATCGTCCGCGTGTGGAAGGTGAGTCGAAGTTTATTCGAGGAGCGGTTTACTTTAACCTCGTGCGTATTTATGGAAAAGCCTGGAATGACGGCAACCCGTCAGATAACCTCGGTGTTCCGCTTATCACAACTCCAACACGTGAGATTGATGAGACTAGCAATGTTCCGAGAGCTTCTGTTGCCGCAATTTATGCTCAGGCAATTCAGGATCTGACCGATGCACGCGATCTGCTGCCAAACAACAACGGCGTTTTTGCCAGCTCTATGGCCGCCAGCGCAATGCTTGCCAGAATCTACCTGATTCAGGGTAATTATGAGCAGGCGGCTGTCGAGGCCGATCGTGTAATCAGCTCTGGTCAGTTCTCTCTGATGGGGAATTACGAAGCCGTCTTCAACCGTGAGTCGAACTCCAGCGAGGATATCTTCTCAATTCAGGTTTCTGCTTCTGATGGCGGAAATGATATGCGTGTATTCTACGCCTCCACCGGAAACGGCGGCCGTGGTGATATCGATATTCAGCAGTCACACCTCGATCTCTACGAAGATGGTGATGCGCGTCTGGATCTCTTTTACTTGAATCTTGGCGTTCACAGAACCGGAAAATGGAGAACACTCACCAATATTTCCGTTCTTCGTCTTGCTGAAATGTATCTCACCAGAGCCGAAGCCAACT
This sequence comes from Balneolia bacterium, assembly GCA_003567135.1. Classification (GTDB taxonomy): domain Bacteria; phylum Bacteroidota; class Rhodothermia; order Balneolales; family Cyclonatronaceae; genus PXAI01. The sequence continues at coordinate 3,568 of PXAI01000045.1, forward strand.
TTCGTCTCGGAAGAGTGGATGTAGGTGACAGCCCGGTTGGAGATACTCCGCTCAACGACATCAACAGAATTCGCGAGCGCGTAAATCTCGATCCGCATGATGAACTTACGCTTGAGGATATCAGAATTGAAAGGCATCTCGAACTCGCTTTCGAAGGCCATTTCCTCTCTGATTTCAAACGTTTCGAAAGAACCATCAGCGGACTTCCGTTCAACTCACCGCGCCTCGTTTTCCCAATTCCACAGCGCGAAATGGACGTAAACGATCAGCTTGTACAGAATGACGGATATTCTCCCTGATTTCTGATCACAACCCGAAAAATTAAAAGGACAACGGCTTCGGCTGTTGTCCTTTTTTATTGGGAAAAATGGAATTCAGAATTCGATAATCACTGTTGTCCAGCCTGCTCCGACTCCTCGGAGGGGAAAACTATCTTACAGTGAAAAATCTGTTACTGGTTTAAAATACGCTCGTTTTTTAAACTGAATTCAAAATTAACCCCTATAGTTGGTTGCACCGATCATCTCAATAAGATGTCATTACCTTTTGTGCGGACAAAAGGTAACCCAAAAACCGCCGGCTGGGATAAAATGGCTAAACCTCCGCTGCGTTTCGCTAAATAAAATCAATGCTCCGCAACCTCAGGAGCCTAATTCAAGTTTGGTCAGCGGTATGATTTTATTCTTAACGCTTCACTCCGCTGTGGTTCTTAACGCCATTTTATCCATAGGCCGGATTTCTTTTTTCTTATCAAAAGAATCAATTTCAAAATCCAAACTACTATTTTTGAATAAAAGTGATCAAAAAATATGTTTGAAGCGGAGCTTAGAACCGTGTAGTCTATACAAGATTAAAGAGTGGAATTTATGTCAACCTAAATTTAGGCTCGCACCCAGGTCTACTCAACACTCAAAACTAAAGCGAAGCATCATATCCTAAGGTCCCGGATTCCCGGTCGTTGAACTTGGAATCGGATCTTTATAAGACGTGCTGTGGTTCATCAGAACGCTGTGTGTTCCGACTTCAACTTCACCTTTTTCCGGATAAATCTTTTTATACGATCCGTTTTTCTTCAGAACCCAGCGCTGGCGATTATCCTTAAGAAGTACTTTCAGAACAAACTGCAGATAGGCCTTTAGCTGCTCATTTTCTATCGGAGTGATGGTTTCCACACGAGCGTCCAGATTGCGGTGCATCATATCAGCGGAGCCGATATAAAAGAGGTCTTTCCCGCCATGTTGGAAATAGTATACCCGTGAATGCTCAAGAAAACGCCCTATAACGGAATGAATTCTGATGTTTTCGCTCAGCCCCGAAACTCCCGGTTTGAGTCTGCAAACTCCGCGTACGATCAGATCAATCGAAACGCCCTGCCTGGATGCCTGATAAAGCTTCTGGATAAGGATCGGATCCTCCAAACTATTCATCTTCGCAATAATCCGCGCCGGACGCCCCGCTTTTGCCTCATTCATTTCAAACTTGATCAGATCGTTAAACGCCGATCGTAAATACTTGGGGGCCACCAGCAGTTTCTTGTAGGTTTGGTTTGGGGCAAATCCCGTAAGGAAATTGAACAGATCGGTCACATCGCTGGCAATATCTTCATTGCAGGTAAAAAGTCCGAAATCCTCATACAAATTTGCTGTTCCGGGGTGATAATTTCCGGTTCCCACATGAACATAACGCCGGATTCCTTCGGCTTCGTCCCTGACTACCACCGTGACCTTCGAGTGAATTTTCAGTCCGGGCAGGCCATAGGAAACGTGAATTCCCGCTTTCTCCAGCTTCATAGCCCAGTCGATATTTTGCTGCTCATCGAAACGTGCTTTCAGCTCTACCAATACAGCAACCTGTTTTCCGGCTTCGGCCGCTTTAATGAGTGAATGCATAATCCGGGAGTCTGGCGACGTGCGGTAGAGCGTCTGTTTCAGCGCTACTACTTTGGGATCAGACGCGGCATCTTCCACAAAACGCTGCACCGAGGTTGCAAAACTGTGATAGGGGTGATGCACCATAAAATCGCCGCTGCGGATGATGCTGAAAATATCGGGCGCGTCTTCATCCATCGCGTGCCTGAATGCGGGGTGGAGTGTGGGAACCCACGTTTTATAACGCAGTTTCTGGAAGCCTTTTATTTTCGTGAGCTGCATACAATCAGCCAGGCCGATCGGGCCTTCCATGTCAAAAACATCCAGGGGGGAGATGCCCATTTTGGTAAGGAGCATTTCGCGGATGTGCCTGGGCGTACCCGCGTCAATTTCAAGACGTACGACCTCAGCGAAACGGCGTTCGCGCAGTTCTTCTTCAATCAGCTCAAGAAGATCATCGGCTTCTTCTTCATTCCGCTTGATATCGGCGTTGCGCGTTACGCGAAAAATATTGGCACTTACAACCTCTGCGCCGGAAAATAACCGGTGAATATGCTCTTTGATGATATCATCAATATTGACCATCACCGCGTGTTCTTCACTTTGTTCGGTTACCAGCCATCGTGGCCGGTTATTCGGAACTTTGATCCGCGCAAAAATAAAATCATCAGAATCATTCTGTTTGATTTCCACCGCAAACGACCGGCTTTTGTTCGATATAAACGGAAACGGATGCGCCTGATCCACCACAAGCGGCGTGAGAATGGGATAAAGTTGTTTCTCGAAATAATCATCCGCCGCCTTCTTCTGCTTTGCCGTCAGTTTTTTATACGGCCTTATTTCAATTCCGGATTTCTTCAATTCCGGTTTAAGCTGATCAAAAAAACAGGAGCGGTAGTCGTTAATCATCTTTTTAACTTTCCGCCGGATCGCCTTCAGCTGTTCCATCGGCGTAAGGCCGTCGACGGAAGGAGTATCCATCCCCGCCTCAATCTGTCTTTTTAATCCGCCCACACGTTTCTGGAAAAATTCATCCAGATTACTGCAGACAATCCCGATAAAATTGACTCTCTCAAGAATGGGATTGCGATCATCCTGAGCCTCAAAAAGTACCCTGAAATTAAAATCGAGCCAGCTTAGCTCGTAGTTGGTGTAATAATCAGGCCCCTGTATGAGCAGGTTGTCTGTACTGATCTCATCAAGATCCGGCTCTTTATCCGGGGCAAGCATGCCCGCGCCGTTGATTTCCGAATCAGAATAGTGCTCCGGCTGAAAATTGGAGTGGTCCGGATTGTAGGGGCTTTTGGAATCTGCTTTAGGTTTCATTCTGCAAGACAATTTTAGTACAAACACTCATCATTATAAGATAACATAATTCAAATGTTATGCAGGGTTATCGTTGGTTTTAGTGAAACTATTTGTTATGAAAACCTGCAACTTAATCTGCTGAAAACATGAAGCTTATGTTTATAATAATCAAAACCGTATCAGATGATTTTTGAAATATCACTTAAAAACGCCCATATTATCTGAATGTTAAACCTGGATTCAGGATATTCCGGTAACCATTATTCAACAATTTTTTGAGGTATGAGTGCAGCAAATTCTTATTCAAATCCCTGTATCAAATCGTTCAGCAGTCCCGCGCTGAAATCTGTAAAAAAGAAGCTAAAAAAATCTGATTACAACGAGATCATAGAAAATGACCGCTCAAAACTGCTGGCGTGCCAATTTAAAATCAGGGATCTGAAAAAGCAGATTATGATCGTTATTTCAGGCCCCGAAGGTACGGGGAAAAGTGAAGTCGTAAACCTGCTTAACGAATGGATGGACACGCGATATATTTCCACGCACGTGCACCGGCCGTTCGGCAATGACGAGAAGGGGCGACCCTATTTCTGGCGGTACTGGCAGTGGATGCCGGCCAAAGGTGAAATCGGCCTTTTTATAGGATCATGGTACACCGAGCCGCTTCATAAAGTGATAAGCGGCCAGAAGAAAGCGGAGGTTTACAAAGACCGCCTGGAGATGATCCGGCGTCAGGAAAAACTGCTGACAGATGACGAAATCCTTCTGATAAAAATCAGGCTGGAAATCAGCCCCGAAAAGCAGAAAAAGCGGATCAAAAAATTCAAGCTAAAACCGGATGCCGCATGGCGTCTGGCCGAAGGCACGCTTTACGGCGATGACAAATCGGGCCGGAGTGACGAGCTCATCACCGATATGCTTGAAAAAACGGCCGCTGAAAACGCGCCCTGGTTTTTGGTGGATGCGAATTACAAACGAAACCGTGATGTATCAGTCATGCATCTGCTAACGCAGGAATTTGACCGGCATATAAAACGGGTTACTTCAAAAATCCAGCCGGATATCAGCAAGATTACGTACCCGGAGCCATCAGGATTAAAGCTGGAGCATACTGATCTTTCAAAAGTTACGGAGCACTCAGAGTACAAAAAGATGCTGGCTCCGCTTCAGAAGAAGATCTACAAGCAAACCTGGAAGAACTGGGATGATAAAAAAGGCAGCATCTTTTTATTTGAAGGATGGGACGCCGCCGGAAAAGGGGGCGCGATCCGCCGCCTGATTCATGGCCTCGATGCCCGGCTTTACCGTGCTGTACAAATCGGGGCGCCAACACAGCTTGAACACGCGCATCATTATTTATGGCGGTTCTGGCAGGAAATTCCGGAAGCCGGTTTTATCACGATTTATGACCGCTCGTGGTACGGACGCATTCTCGTCGAGCGCGTGGAAGGGTTCGCCCGGGAGGATGAGTGGAAACGAGCGTACATGGAAATCTGCGATTTCGAGCAGCAGCTTGTGGATGCCGGGTTCAATCTCATCAAATTCTGGCTGCATGTAAGTAAGGAGGAGCAGTACCGGCGTTTCAAAGAACGTGAGCATGTAGAGTTTAAAAAATACAAGTTGACCGACGAAGACTGGCGCAACCGGGAAAAGTGGGATCGCTACGAAGATGCTATAAATGATATGCTGAACTATACGCATACCGATGCGTGTCCCTGGCACGTAATACCGGCCGAAGATAAAAAAACAGCGCGGATTGAAGTGCTGAAAAGCATAATTTCCGGTATCAGCGATTAAAACAAATCTGAGATAGTAACCGGCCTTTTCGTGGAGCTAATTTTCTATTTCGCAGGTGGCGTTGCCTTGTTCCTTCTGGGGATGAAGCTGCTTACAGACGGCCTCAAAGTTGCCGCTGGGGATGCCCTGCGTACGCTGCTTTCGAAATGGACATCCGGCATTATTCGTGGAATATTGAGCGGAATTCTGATCACTGCGCTTGTACAATCATCGAGTGCCGTGATATTTGCAACGGTAGGTTTTGTAAATGCCGGCCTGCTCAAACTCCGTCAGGCGGTTTATGTGATTTTCGGCAGTAACGTCGGTACCACATTTACCGGCTGGATTGTCGCTTTTGTGGGATTTAAACTCGATCTCCAGCTAATTTCCATGCCGGTGCTCGCCATTGGAATGTTTCTCTGGCTCACCTCAGGCGGTACCAAGCGCGGCGCATTCGGCATGGCCGCCGCCGGTTTCAGCGTATTTTTTCTGGGGATTGATATCCTGAAAACCACCTTCGAAACGATGGGCGGGGTGATTCCCTTTGAAGACCTGGGCTCCGGCTGGCTGGATATCATCATTCTTGTATTTGCCGGGATGGTTCTCACCACTTTAATGCAGTCCTCAAGTGCCGCGCTGGCTATCGTGATTACCGCCGTAGCCGGAGGACTTGTGCCGCTGGAAGCCGCTGCCGCCATGGCAATCGGCGCCGATATCGGGACGACTTCCACAGCATTGTTTGCAGTTTTTGGCGCAACTTCGAATGCAAAACGCACCGCGCTGGCTCACGTCATGTTCAATGTGGTAAACGGACTTTTTGCCATTCCACTGATCGGAATTTATTTATCGATAGTGTTGTGGATCGGAGGGCCCGGCATGAGCGTGGAAATTACCGTAGCAGCGTTTCACACCTTCCTGAAGATTGTGGGCTTGTGCATCATGATCCCGGCGAGCGGCTGGATGGTAAGATTTCTCGAGCGGCTTTTTGTTAAGGATGATAAAGATGAAGCCCGACTTAAATATCTCGATGAAAACGTAGTCGAAACACCGTTTATGGCCGTTGGTGCTCTCGTGATGGAATCAAAGCGCATCGGCCGGAAAACACGCAAACTGCTTCGAAAATCATTTCTGGATGATCATGTAAAGGATACTGCTCTGAAACTTGATATGCGTCGGCAGGAGATTTCAAGGCTGAATATGGGTACCGCGGAGTTTATAAGTACCGTTCAGGGTGTAGGCATGCCCGATCACCTGGAACATGTGCTGCCCGATGCGCTTCGGGTTCTGAACTATTTTGAGGATGCGGCCGACAGAGCTATGATGGGGCTGTCATTAAAACCGAAGTCGAAACTCAATCCGCAATCCGCAAAAATCTGGGATGATATAAGAAATACATACGGAATATTTCTCGGCGAAGCAGATTCAGAAACAGAAGGATTTAATATTGATCAGCTTCATGAGCGGCTCAATGAACTCGAAAAAAAGTATCAATCCTTCAAAACAAAACTGCTGACAGAGGGCGCCTCCAACACGCTCCCCGTAAGAGAAATGGTAGCCTGGCTCGATTACGGCAGCACGATGCGACGTTCATGGGATCAGCTCTACAAAGCCGCCCGCTATATGGATGAATTCAACCAACTCATAGAACGAACCCCCGGATCCGGCCCCGAACTCGAAGAAGAACTCCAATCAGAAGATTAATTCAGAATACAGAGTTCAGAAATTCAGAATGGGCTTACGCACGCGTAATTCAGAGCTCATTTTCGATACCTAATTAAGCAGAGGTCGAAACTACATGCAAAAACAGGCATTTTAAAGAATCTTAAGTTATTAGTAAACAGTCGTGTACCGCGCACTCAAAACTCAAAACTCATCACTCATCACTCAAAACTATAGCAAAGCGCCTACTTCTGCCTTTCCGTCATTTCAAGAATCGTAACGATATCCTCTTTTGTAAGCGGCCCGGCTGCGTCGAGCTGTCCATCCTGTCCATAAATTTTTACGGTGTATGCTGCGATGTCTTCAAACGAGGATGATTTCACGCCGAGATCGCTGAGTGGCTGATAGAGATCATTATCCCGCAGCCAGTCTTCAAATGCGCTGATGAACGCCAGCGCCGCCTGGGAGGTATCATCTTCACTAACTTTAAAAATTCGTTCGCCAAGCTGGGCAAACCTGTCGCGGCACCGGTCATTTTTCCAGAGCCACCTGAAGTATGCCGGGTAAATCGTCGCCAGGCCGCGTCCGTGTGCAATATCCGGATAGTAACCGCTGATTGCGTGCTCAATAGAGTGCATTACAAATCCTGAAGGCGCTCTGCCGGCATGCTGGTATCCGTTTAATGCCAGATTTGACGCCCATAAAAGCCGGGCTCGTAGCTCGTAATTATCAGGATCTTCAATGACCTGTGGCAATGTTTTTACTACCGTTTCAATCACTCCTTCAGAATAACGGTCCGCCATAGGTGACTGATTTCCGCCCAGTATATAGTTTTCAAAAACGTGACTCAGAATGTCTGATGCGCCGTCACGCGTTACCGTTGCGGGTAGCTCAAGCGTAAATTCGGGGTTCATCCAGCTTACGGTCGGCCGCATAAAAGGATACCCAAGCGGTGACTTCCCGTTTTCATCATGTTTGGAAATGACGGCGTAGGGCGTCACTTCGGATGCGGTTGCTGCCGTTGTTGGAATTGCCGCTAGTGGTAACATCCCTTTAAGCTTTCCCATTTTTGAGCCGCCCAGTACGTAAGGCCAGATGTCCGTTTCACCGGCGTAAACCAGTGTAGATATGGCCTTGGCCGCATCCATTACGGAGCCGCCGCCGAGTGCCACAAATATATCGTTCTTATTCTCAATGCCTTTTGCCGCGGCTTTGCCGATCGTTTCAGCTGTCGGGTTTGGCTCAATTCCTTCAAATACTACGGATTCAAGCCCCGCTTTGCTCAGGCCATCTTTAACCCGGTTCAAATACCCAAGTCGCTTTACTGATCCGCCCCCGATGATGATCATAGCATTTTTGCCAAGATTGGCGACTGCTTTGTAGAATTTTTGTTCGTTGCCGGCTCCGAAAATCAGCCGGGTGTGTATGTGTAAATCGAAATCTTTCATGGTGCGGGTTAAGACATGTAAATTAGATGATTCTGTTAGTTACAGTATTGAAAACACCAGTTTCATTGTGTATCGTTCTGATTAGTGGTGATGCGGATGTTTTAATCCGGAATCGCCTCAAAAACCGATTTAACTCAACTGAATTTAGTTTTATAACATGCAAAAGGTCTCGAATCCTGCTTTCAGCGCAATTCCCGGTCTGGCGGAAAAATATCACGGAGAGATGATTGAGCTCCGGCGACATCTTCACCGGAATCCCGAAATCAGTTTTAATGAGTTCAGGACAACGGAACTGCTTCAGGAAAAGCTGACGAAGATGGGATACGCCGTGGAGCGTCCGCTTCCAACGGGCTGTATCGCGGTGATGGAAGGGGATATTAAATCGGATCGCGTAATTGCCCTTCGCGCTGATATTGATGCGCTTCCGATGGATGAGGAAGGCGAGGCCAAGGAATCATTTAAATCCAAAAACCCCGGAGCGGCACACTGCTGCGGACACGACGCGCATACCGCAAACCTGATCGGAGCCGCGAAAATAATCGCTGATCTGAAAGAACATCTATCCGGAAAAGTAGTGCTGATTTTTCAGCACGCCGAGGAGCGATTGCCAGGCGGCGCACGTCAAATCGTGGAATCCGGAGTGTTGGAAAAGCACGGCGTGCAGGCGGTTTATGGATTGCATACGAGTCCGCGGCACGAACCGGGAACCATCGGTATTATCAAAGGTCGTGCGATGGCGATGGCAAATGAGTTTTCGCTGGATATCATCGGGAAGGGGGGACACGCCGCTACGCCGCATCTCGCCGCCGATCCTATAGTTATGGCGTCCCAGATTGTTGGCGCCATTCAGACGATAGCCAGCCGTGCGGTAAATCCGATTGAGCCGGTTGTGGTTACGATCGGGAAGATAACCGGAGGTACGGTAAACAACATCATCCCCGAAAGAGTAAGCATGCTGGGCACGATTCGAACGTTCAACCGTGAAACGACGGAGCTGGTGAGCGCACGTATTCACGATATCGCGGAAGGCGTTTCCAAAGCCGGGGGCGGAACATTTGAATACAATTTTATAGAAGGATATCCCGCCGTTATTAATGATGACTGGGCCATTGACGTGCTCGCTGAAACGGGGAGTGCGTTATTTGGGGATCAGGTTCTCACCCAGCTACCTGAGCCGATTATGGGAGGCGAGGATTTCGCATTCTACCTGGAGCACTATCCCGGCGCGTTTTTCCTGCTGGGATCAGGCAGTAAAGAGGCGGACAGCCAGTACGCGTGGCATCATCCCAGATATAATGTGGATGAAAAGTGCCTGAAAACCGGCGCCGCAATCATGGCAGGACTTGCGTTTCACCCGGAAGCAACTCCGCAAAAATCCTGAACTGATGAAAAAAAGCCTCCCGAATGCGTCTGGTGACCTCTTTTTGCTGGATGAAGAAACCGTAAAAGCGGGATGCGAGTCCGCGCTGGAAAGCCCGAGAAAACGAATCATCTTTCCTATTCAGCGAACGCAGGACGCACTGGTGCAGCGGCTGATCAACTTTATGCAGCCGGGAACCTACATCCGCCCGCACAAACACCCGCTGGCACACGCTACCGAAACGATGAAAGTGCTTCAGGGGGCAATCCACTTTTTTATATTTGATGATCAGGGAGCGGTCATCCGTCATTTTCCGGTCAGCAGTAAAGATCAATTCGGCGTGCTGGATATTGAACCAAATGTGTGGCACAGTTTTATCGTAACCAGACCTGATACCGTACTTCTTGAGATAAAAAAGGGCCCGTACGATGCCGCCACCGATAAAGAGTTTGCGGGATGGAGTCCTGATGAGGATACGGAAGAATCCGTCGTTCTTTTGAAGAAATGGAGCGCCTATGCCGGTTGAGTATGGATTTAAAAACCGTTCCTGGTGGGAGACATCCACGCTTGAAAAATCGTACGATCTGGTTGTGATCGGAGCCGGGATTACGGGACTGTCATCGGCACATTTCTTTTTAAGAAAACATCCCAAAGCGAAAGTCCTGATTCTTGAGCGCGGTTACTGGCCGTCGGGCGCAACAACCAGAAATGCAGGATTTGCCTGTTTTGGCTCTGCCGGAGAATTGACGGATGATCTTTTACACAGTAAAGAAACGGAAGTTAGACAGCTTCTCGAATTCAGATTACGCGGACTGAATTTGCTAAAAACCGAGCTGGGTGAGGATGAAATCGGATATCATCAGTGCGGGGGATATGAGTTTTTTGATCATCCCAAAGATGAGCATTACCTGGAAAGCGTCGGTAATCTGGAAAAATTCAGTTCCTGGGTTGAGGAAGTCACGGGAGAGAAAGATTCGTATCAGCCTCTGATGGAAAACGGAAAACCGGCGATTTATAACCGACTTGAGGGAGCAGTCGATAGCGGGAAACTGATGCGATCGCTTTTGAAGAAAGCAAAGGATTCGGGCGCCGAGGTCAGAATGCACGCGCCGGTGCAAGAAATCGGCGAAGGTGAAGTTAAGTTAAAAAGCGGGATCAGGATAAAGTCGGAATCTGTACTCGTTGCGGTAAACGGGTTCACAGGAGATTTGCTGAAGGAATCAAACGTAAAACCGGCACGGGGATATGTCTTTGTCACCAATCCCCTTAAAAAAAAGAAATGGAAAGGCACGTGCCACTACAACAGGGGATACGTTTATTTTCGTGATCTTGACGGCCGGCTGCTTTTAGGTGGCGCGCGCGATGTGGATATTGAGGGCGAACGAACGTCTCAGGAAGGAATCAATCCTCAAATAAAAAAGTGGCTGATTGATTTTGCCAATAACTACCTGGAGCTCGAAGAAGACTGGAATATCGAAAAAGAGTGGTCCGGGGTGATGGGATTCGGCAAGAGTAAAACCCCGGAGATAATAAAGTCCGGCAAAAACGTGGTTTCGATTGCCGGACTTGGTGGAATGGGCGTCGCTATCGGGATGGAAACGGCCCGAAGAGCGATCAATGAATATTTCAGCTGATGGTTAGCTGAGAAATTTGATCATCTCTTTAGCAAACGGGCCAAGATCGGCCGGCGTTCTGGACGAAATAAAATGGCGGTCAACCACAACCGGTTCATCCTTCCAAATAGCGCCTGCGTTTTCAAGATCATCTTTAATCGCGTTCACGCTGGTAAGGGTTACGCCCTTCAGAACTTTGGCTGATATGGGAATCCATCCTGCATGGCAAATAAAAGCAATCATTTTGCCGGCTTCGTGAAACTCACGCGTCAGATCCAGCACGGCCTGATCGCGGCGAAGTTTATCCGGCATATATCCGCCCGGAATAACTAATCCATCGTAGTTTTTAGCCGATTGTGTTTTATAGGATACGTCCGATTTACACGGATATCCGTTTTTCCCGGCGTAAACGGTATCTGCTTCGGGTCCGGCCAGCACAACAGAGGCGCCCTCTTCCTCAAGCCTCACTTTTGGATACCACAGTTCGAGGTCTTCATAAATATCCCCGGTAAAAATCAATATTCTTTTTCCTTTTAAAGTACTCATCACATGTTTTGTTTTATATTCAGGTTAAATACTGGTAACTATATACATCATACATCAGATAGTCTTCTGATTAAAACGGTACCTGATGCGATATCATTCAAATTCAGTTAAGATTTTAACTGGTTTCTTTACCAAGGATTCACAATTTAATCTCATATTTCAGGGACATTAACGCTCAGAAAAATTAATCAACACATGGAAACTCCTAAAATCGCGCTGATTACCGGCGCTTTGCTGATACTTACCGGCGTACTTGCGTGGATGATCACAGACCAGATGACGGCAATCATTCCTGCGCCTTTCGGCTTTTTACTTTCAATGACCGGATATATCTCGGTTAAAAAGCCGTCTTTAACCAAACATATGATGCACGCCGCGGCAGGACTGACGCTCCTCGGCGTTTTAATGACCGCACCCGGACTGTATAATCTAATCGTAATGCTTTTTGGCGGGGTAGTGGACAGGCCACTGGCTGCCTATGTTCAGTCGATAATGGCCGTATTTTGTATTGTGTTTTTATACTTCGCCGTCCGGTCATTCATAAATGCCCGAAAAAGTGCCGCGTGATCAGGGAAGAATGTGGCCTTTAGAATCACTAAAGATCAGTGGCTAAAATTCTTTCTCAGTGTAAGTCATTGAGGGGATTAAATATTGGTGAATCGAAGAAATTTTTCGTTGGTGTATACGTTGACAATGGCCAAAAATTGAGTGTATATTTGATGCCCCATTGAGATCGGCGAGATGCTGTGAACGAGTGGGGGATTGGTCGGGTTTATTTTTGGTGATTTTAAAAATAAATTTGACAAGTGGCTCTGAATTGTTGTATATTTGG
>PXAI01000181.1 GCA_003567135.1 Balneolia bacterium
GAGAGGCCTGTAGCCAACAAAAATAAAATCTGGTAAGTAAAATTTCTGAGTTTCATATGAATTTTGCCTGGATGAAACGTTTCCGCAAACATTGATTGGATGAACAGAAAACAGATTATTGCACCTGTTTCAGTTAAACACTTTTTGTGAAACTAAATATAATTAAAAAAACAATCCTGAGATAATTTCGCTCAACAGAATGAGAATATTCTAACAGTGATGTATTTATTTTTATTAACATTGTATAAACCCGACGCCGCGCTGAGCTACAGAGTTTACACAAAAAAGCCGGTAATCTTCACTACCGGCCTTTATTGGGATTAAATAATCTCTGTTACTTCACGAGCATCATTTTTCGGGTTAGTACATTTCCACCCGTTTCAAGGCGATAAATATACACGCCGCTTGCCAGTCTGCTTGCATCAAAACTGACGTTGTGCCAGCCTGCCTGCTGCGGGCCATCTACCAGCGAAGCAACTCTTTGACCAATTACGTTGAAGACCTGAAGCCTCACGTGAGCCGGCTCAGGCACAGCATATCGTATTGTTGTAGCCGGGTTAAACGGGTTCGGATAGTTCTGCATCAGCTCCATCTCGGCCGGAAGCTCCGACATCGGCTCGCTGATTGATGTGGAAACCTCAAGCGGGAACCACTCTGTATGGAACGGACCGCCCTCCACATCATTGAAATCCACGTTGAAACCAAAGTTGCCGAAATCATCACCATCACCCTCTGCGTCGCCGGGTAGCAACACGTTACTGAAATATGCCGTATTGGATACGATGAAGGCAAACGCCCGGAAGTCACCGCCGGTTACGCCAAGTGCATCCAGAGCAATAGCCATTTCGAAACCATGATTCTCATCGCCATCATTTAAAAACGCGTAGCGAATTGAGTTAGCCGGGAAGATGCCGTCCTCTACCGGACCAGACGCGGCCGTACCGTTAGCAATTGGACTGTCTCCGGCTGAGAGCGTCACGAATCCCAGCGGATCTTCGAGGGTATAATCGGCGACTGCGAGTAATGCCCGGTTTTGAGCTCCGAGAAGCGCGAATCCGTAATCCACTTCAAAATCCATGGCGAAATTGTAGTTTTGTTCTTCACCGCTGTTGAGGAAAGAAACGGCTCCGCCTGCTCCGCCGAGCGGTGTTCCGGCCGGTTTTCCATCTACTTCGCTGAAATCGAGGAAGAAGCCAAGGCCGTCATTATCGCCGAGCACAATCTCGCCCTCAATACCGATAAACAGCGTGTCTTCGGTGGCAAAATAGTACATCGACTGCACGTTTTTGTTTTCTCCAAAACCGGCGTTATCATTTTCTTTCTCCGCCATCAGGATGTACTGAGGCTCATTCAGTACGCCATCTATCCTGAAGTCGTCGCTGCCGTCAGCGTCAATTACGGTAAAATCCACAATCAGCTCGTCATCTGACGGATCCTGATCCGCAGCGTAATCGATAAATGCGATGGCACGATAATCTCCCGGTTCGGTGAACGTGTATGAATCGAAGTTCAGACTCACCATTTCACCGGCGCCGATATTTTCAACGGATTTTTCGTTTTCGTAAACGAGCGTATTTGTTCCTCGAATTATCCGGAATACCACGCCTACATCCTGCTGACTAAATAGCGACTGATTTGAAATTTCCACGGATGGCGTTACCGATTCATTCAGAAAACGCGTGCCAGACGGCGCGTTAATCGCCTCCATTGCAATGTTTACGGGCGGATCAGATAGTTCCACGCCAACGGGCACAAAAATGTGATATGATGATGCCTGTGTCTGAAACAGCGCGCGCCCATCCTCAAAAACCTCAATCGTGCCCTCAATTCCTCCGGTAAGATCGTAAAGTTCTACGTTGGACCACTGCGTATCCAGCCAGACGTTAATATTGAAATCGCTGTGTTTGTTGATCGCAACCACAAATCCGGGAAGACTTCCCTCACCGCTTCGCTGAGCCACGTAAACATGTCGCGGATCTTCTTCAGCATTACCAGGCCAGAACGGATTTCCGCCACCGTCGCCGGGACGCGTTAATGCGCTGTATGATCCCCCGCCGAGCTCATTACGCACCTGCACCAGGAAGTTGATCTCATCGCGGAGTCCATAGTTAAAATAATCTCTCCACCAAACCTGCGCATAGCCGGGATGAGTTAACATGTGCGCATAAGCAAGTATTTTATTGTTCACCACCGGAGAGTGCCCCGGAGCGTTTATATCACCGTTGTAATCCGTGCGATCGAAATCGTGATTATCAATAAAGGTAACGATCTGCTCGAATGGCACACCGAATGTATTATGCAGGCCGCGGTTGTGCCACTCGCGAATGTCATAATTATTGCCGCCATCACTCATCTCCTTGTATGCAAAACGCATATTGAAATCAAAGATAGCTCCCGCTTTGGATGGAGGCGCGCCAGGGCTGAACGAATCGTTGGATGTGTTCAGCATGTTCAGGTAATCCTGCTTGCGATCGATCCGTGCATCAAAAAGTTCGTGGACGTGAAATTTACCCTGCATCGCGCCATAGTTCATGAACTCTTTGAAGTACTCAGGATGAATTCCTTTCACAAAGTCGAACCGGTATCCGTCGAGGCCTAATTCCTGAGTAAGCCAGTCGCCCCATACTTTGAGGCTGTCGCCGACCGGCAGGGACTGGCCGTTGCCATCATGGAGCGCATTACCGTAGCCAAAGCTGTTTACGTACATCTGGTGAAATCCGCGAAGCTGCGCATCAGAATAAAAATCGCCGGTATTATCCGGATTCACCGCCGCATTTGGGTAGAAAAACTCGTTTCCGTCGCCAATATCCCACGCAACCCGGCCTGAACCGTGCGTAAGTGGAAACGCAGTGAACGTGTTTTCGCCATCGGGACTAAACAGCGAACCGCCACCATCGGTAAACCACTGGATGTACTGGTTTGGCTCAAGATTCCCACCTGAGCGGTGATTCAGAACGATATCCATATAAATCTCAAGTCCGGCATCTTTGAGGGATGATATGGCAAGCTCAAGACCGGCGCGTGTACCGTATCTGGTGGGGATAAATGCTCCCGTTCCGGATGTCTGATCACCGGCACGGCTGTCGTATTCACCGAGATCATAGTAATCGTAAGGCGTGTAACCTACGTCAAATCCGCCGGCAGCCGATTTACTTGGGGGTGGCATCCAGATTCCGTCAAATCCGGCGCGGCCAAGAAGAGGAGCGTATGTGGCAAGAGAATCGTACCAGACTCCACCGGGCGTAACATCCCAGTAAAAGCCCTGCATCATCGTGCGATCCTGTTGTGCCTGAAGCGACGCGGCCGAGATTAGTAATAAAATGATAATGGAAGAACTCAGAGACTGTAATTTCTTTGTTAGCATAAAAATCAGGTTTTTCAAATAGGTGGTATAAAATTTACTCTGGCCGTGCGAATCATTCAGAACTTATGTAAGCGCTTACAAAGATAAAGACGCTTACACAATAATACAATTATCAAGTTAACTTTTGCCAAAGTGTATAATTTATGGAGGATTTTGCGTTTTAGGAGGATTGGTATAATAAACTCATTAAAACCTTTCGTAATTTAAGCACGCTTCTAAAAGAATCCTGTTCGACACTAAACCACAATCACTTAATCCGCTTTAAGACCTATGATTAACGCCACCTCTCTCCAAAAACTGTTCGTAATCTGCCTGTTGTGTTTTTCCGTAGCCGCGTGTAGTACCGCCCAAAGGGGTGCACTTATTGGTGCGGGATCGGGTGCCGTTGCC
>PXAI01000265.1 GCA_003567135.1 Balneolia bacterium
GAGGCATCACCGCATCATCGCTGGGAATTTCAGGCATCGGCACAGGAGCTGCACCGGTTGGTTCAGAATCACACCGGAAACCGGGTTACGCGTCTGGAGCCGGGCGAGACCGATGAAGGCGGCAGAATCCGCAATATGAAGATTTTCAATAATCAGCAGGAAAACGAGCTTTCTGCCAACGAATTCCGGCTTTTGGTAAACCGGCAGTTCGGAAGCACGTCGCTGCGGAGTACCGCATTTAATATGCAAAGAAACGGCGATTTCTATATCTTTAACGGGCGCGGGCTGGGGCACGGAGTTGGATTATGCCAGTGGGGAGCGCTCGGACTGGCGGAGTCAGGATGGAATTACCGCGACATTCTCCGGTTTTATTTTCGCGGCTCCGAAATTGTCGATTATTTTGGGCTTGAGGAATATATTTTGCAATTAGCCCGGTAGGCCTATTTAACCCGTATGGCAGAGACGCAAAATTTTGCGTCTCTGCCATACGGGGCATCAACACAAAAAAACCGGAATTTAACCGGACATAACTAACCATTTACACAATCATGTTCATAGACATAAAAAAACCCAAAGATTTTGACTGCGGTTACAATCTCGATCTGATGATAGAGGCGCTGCCCAGAATCCAGAATTTTGATAAGCGTAAGGATTACGCAAACCGGATCGTCGGGCTGATAAAGCAGAGCCACATTAACTGGGTTAACGAACGCGGCGAGAGCAAAATGGCCTGGGATTATTTCTTTGAGCTTGCCGACTACAATCCTGAAGATTACGGCATAGTCAGCCCGTACAAATCAGGTGAACCTGATACGGCAAGGTAGAAAATCCGGCTTATTTTTACGGTTTACCCTTGCGAGTAAGCCGCCTCTCTGGCCGGTTCCATGTACATGGTGGAATTGGCGTATTCCTCAGCGAGCAGGCCGTAAATGAGTTTATCGTGGTACTTGCCCCGCTTGAATACATGTTGCCTGAGCGTGCCCTCCTGTTTGAAGCCAACTCTTGCAACCAGATTAATCCACGATGCATTGAAATCAAAAGATGAGGTACTCACCTTATTGAGTTTCATCACATTGAAGCAGTGGTACAGAGCTTTCTTCAGAGCATCTTTACCGTAACCCTTGTTCCGGTACTTCTCAACGGCAATCGTGATTTCCAGAAAGCATCTCTTATTGATCAGATCTATGGAATGGAAATCGACAATTCCAATCAGCTCGTTGTTTTCTTTGTGAATAATTTCAAAAATACCTGCTTTAGTATTTCCCGGATGGTGAAGTGCTTTAAATCGGGTTTTAAAGGATTCAAAGGACTCTTTTTCGTATGGAAAGTCAGAATCGTAGTAGTTCAACTCCTCATCATTATTCCACTCGTAGTGCTTCTCAATGTTTGCCCAGTTTAAGGGCCTTAATTCAATCATGAATTAGGTTTTAATGAGTAATAACTGTCACACGAGAAATTTAAAAAACTTTAGAGGAAAAATCCTATCAATTTTATCAAAAAAGCGCTTTTTTGTTCTTTTTCTAATTTTACCCGCTTTCAGATTAATAGATGCTTCTGATTACAATCCGTTGAAAGGTTTTATTATATTAGCACGTTGTTTCTTCAAAAATCAATTCAAAACGTTGTAATTAGTTGAAACACATCTGATAACATAAATCTTTAATTGAAGCGCGGGCGTATAAAAGGTCAGTTTAGTCGAAATCAATTTATGGTTGATGTTCATTTTTTTTCCTGTCAGAGTTTCAGGAATGAACGTTTTAGCCTGACTTTCAATTTACATTGAAAACATTTTTACTTACTGCATCCCTCAGCTATTTTTATAACGATATTATTATTTAATGCCGAATACCAGTGATAAAACGGTACAGCCCTTCCGCAGTGAACGAGTACGCTCAGTAAATCAGGCTGAGTTTACGGATATTATTAAAAAAGCGATTGAAACGTCCGCTTCCGCCCATCGTAACTCTGTTGTTTCTCTAACTGTATCGTTCGAAAACACCGATCCGCTCGCGGTTCTTGAAATTCTTGGCAACGCCGATCTCTTCAGATACTACTGGGAACATCCGGAAGACAAACTGGCCATCTCTGCCGGCGAAAGCATCTGTTCGCTTCAGGCCGGCGAGAAAGACCGCTTCTCCCACATGAGCCATTTGGTGGTCGATTACAAAACCAGAATTTTTGAATACTCCTCGTTTGATCACAGCCTGGCTGGCGTACATTTTCTCGGCGGATTCTCTTTTTTCGATTCCGTTTCGAGCAACGCACCATGGTCCAATTTCGGAACTTCCCGATTCGTAATTCCGCGCTGGACATTCATCAGGGATGGCGAGCTTTCCCTGATGACCATCAACCAGAAAATAAACGAACACGCTGATGCCGACTCAGTTTGTGCTCAGATTTTATCCGAGGCCGATTTCTACAGCTCGACGATCGAATCCAAAACCAAAAACTCTACGCTGAACGGCCACACAAATGTTCGACATGACATCAATATAATAGAGGATGATCAAGCGAGAAGTGTCTGGATTGAGAATATTAATCGTGCGAAGCGTCTGATTTCCGGGAGCGCGTTCAAGAAAATCGTGTTGTCCCGAAGAATCGATCTTGAAACAAGCGGGATGCTTTCACCGACCGCCATGCTGAATTATCTGCGGAAAGAGTATCCCTCATGCTATTCCTTTATGTTTCAAACCGAGGACAGCAGCTGCTTTATCGGGAGCTCTCCTGAAAAACTTATTTCCATCCGGAAAACGCACGTTTTAACCGAAGGACTCGCCGGAAGTATCTCCCGGGGTAACAGCGCCACGCAGGATACCATCCTCGAGAAAAAACTGCTCAGCAGCGCAAAAGATCTGGAAGAGCACAACTATGTAGTCGATGCCATCAAAGAACGTCTTAGCAGATTTTCCTCGAAAGTAAATCTGCCGCACAAGCCAGGTATAAAGAAATTTACCAACGTACAGCATCTCTACTCGCCGATATCCGCCACGATTGACGAACATCTCGATCCATTCCTGATTCTCGAAAACCTCCACCCCACTCCGGCTGTAGGCGGATTCCCCGCAAACGCGGCTGTTCCGTTTATCAGAAATCTGGAGAGCTACGACCGCGGCTGGTACGCCAGCCCGATTGGATGGCTGAACAGCAAAGGGCGCGGCGAGTTTATTGTGGCAATCCGAAGCGGCGTGTTGTCGAAAAAGAGCGCGGCTTTTTATGCAGGATGCGGAATTGTGGAGGATTCTGATCCCGAACTGGAATGGGACGAAACCAAGCTCAAACTGATTCCGATGCTCTCAGCGGCCAATCACGCCTGATATGGATCATGAATCCGCACATCAATCTTTTCTCTGGTCACGACATCTGCTCCACAGATTGATTCAGGCGGGAATTACGCAGTGTATCATCTCGCCCGGTTCACGTTCCACGCCGCTCGTTCTTGCCGCAGCGACGTTCCAACAACTCAGCAAAACCATCATTCTGGATGAGCGCTCTGCCGCGTTCACAGCACTCGGAATGGCCAAGGCAACCGGTAAACCCGCCGTTTTGATCTGTACATCCGGCACCGCCGTAGCCAACTATCTTCCCGCAGTTGTCGAAGCACGACAATCCGCCGTCCCGATGATTTTACTGACGGCTGACCGTCCACCTGAAGCGCGTAAAACGCAGCATCACCAGACCATCAATCAGGTTAGAATTTTCGGGGATTATGTAAGTCATTTTAAAGATTCAGGCGATCTTCCCTACACCGATCATCCGGGAGATTATGCCGCAACGGATGATATCACTCAAAAAATGATATCCGGATGTCTGAATGATTCGGCTCCGGTTCACTTTAACATTTCCTTCAAAAAACCTTTAGAACCGGAATCTGAAGCTCAAATTGAGAATCTGATTTCATCACAAAAGCTGACATCTGATCCGCTGCATATTCCTGTAAAGAAATCGGAACCTTTAAAATGGCTTCAAAAGATTCTGAATAAATATGATCGGCCGCTGATAATCTCGGGACCGGTCAATCATTTCAGCTCGCTTTTTGAAGTTTCGCGTCAGCTGATTGACGCCGGTATTCCCTGTATCGCCGAATCATCATCACAGCTTCGATGCTTCGAATTTTCTTCTGATCTGATTTTCAAAAAAGCCGATTCTTTTTTCAGATCTCCCCAAAACCGAAAACGGGTCAACCCGGATCTGATCATCCGGATCGGAACCCCGCCGGTATCGAAATCACTCGAATTATTTTTGAAGGATCACGAAAATACCGAACAGGTTTGCTTTTACGACGGTTTTATCCCACCTGACTCTGAATCCTCCTCCAGAAAACTATTTCACATTCCGGCTAATTCAGACCTAAGTGATGATATTACTTTAGAATTTAAAGCTGTCTCAAAATGGATAGAAGGTTTCTCAAAACTCAGCGTGGAATCGGAGAAAACCGGCATCCTCAAAAAGCCCTCTTTTACGGATGGAGATGTTGCTGATACAATCTGGAAATCCGCGAAAAACGGCCGCATACTCACAATATCCAACTCATTTTCAGTTCGCGATATAGATCTGTTTGCCATTGATACGCTTCCTTACGATCAGGCAATAGTAAACCGCGGAGCCAGCGGAATTGACGGCGTGATTTCCACTGGAGCCGGAGCCTCAATGGCTTCAGGAAAACCCTGCGATCTGCTAATTGGTGATCTCGCCTTTCTGCACGATTCAAACGCACTGCAGCTTCAGCATTCAGGTCAGGATTTCTCACTGCGGATAATCGTGGCCAATAACTCAGGCGGCACTATTTTCAGGATGCTCCCCGTTTCCCGGCACGAAAATGTGTACACCAAATATTTTGAAACGCCGCAGTCAGTTGATATCCGGAAACTCTGCGAGGCGAATTCAGTCAGCCATAAACGGATCACATCTTCCAAAACCCTTCTTGAGGAGCTGAATAAAAAGAGCGAATTTGGAATTACGGTTCTGGAGTGTATCACCAGTTCCGACGACTCGATGGCCCAAAGAAAAGTTCTATGGGAAGCGTTCAGCCGAAAGTAATCGAAACAACGGATTTCCGCTGGAACGTACATACGGCCGGAAACCCGGAGCATCAGCCGCTGATATGGCTGCACGGATTTTCAGGATCAGGTGAAATTTTTATGAGTCTGGCGGATGAAATCCTGAAACGAACTCCTCCCCTCTTCATCATCGCACCTGATCTGCCGGGACACGGAAAAACAGAGCTTATTTCGGGAGATGAGTCTGCTTTTTCGGCAGATAAACAGGTCGGTAACCTCAGAGAGCTGATCATCAAAATGAATCTGTCGAAGAGTCCTGTTTTATCAGGCTACAGCATGGGAGGCCGGCTGGCTATTCAGCTTGCCGTTTCTGAATTTTCGGGATATTCCGCCCTGATCGCCGAAAGCTCCACGCCTGGCATTGATTCGGATGAGCTTCGCGAAGAGCGTCGCCAGCTTGATCTGGAACGGGCGAAATTCATCCAACATCATTTCAATCAGTTTTTAACCGATTGGGATAATCTTCCCGTCTTCAAAAACTCTGCAGAAATTCCGGAGAAGCTCGGTCAACTTCAGAAGCAAATCCGGTCAAAGC
Source organism: Balneolia bacterium (assembly GCA_003567135.1). Taxonomy (GTDB): domain Bacteria; phylum Bacteroidota; class Rhodothermia; order Balneolales; family Cyclonatronaceae; genus PXAI01. Next base: position 5,593 of record PXAI01000265.1, read on the forward strand.
AATCTCCCGAAGGACTCGCACTCAGCATAAAATTTTTCGGGACCGGCAGTATGCCTTCGGCCTGGAATAAACTCAGCATAATCAAAAAACCGTTTTTGATTATCACCGGTGAATTAGACGAAAAGTTTTGCGGGATCGGGAGAATGATGGCTTCGGAGGCAGAAACCGCATCGCATAAAATTATACCGGATTGCGGCCACCGGGTTCATCTGGAGTCATCTAACCGTTATATTGCGGCCATAACAGAATTTATTTCGAGTCAGAATTTAAGCTGACATCATTCAGAAAATTAACACACTATCTGGAATAAAATATGAACTGGAAAACGGTAAAAGAATATCAGGACATCACCTATAAAAAATCGAACGGCGTAGCCAGAATCGCGTTTAACCGGCCGGAAGTCCGGAATGCGTTTCGCCCGAAAACCTTGTTTGAGCTTGAAGAGGCGCTAATTGATGCCCGTGAAGACACTTCAATTGGTGTGATCATTTTATCAGGCGAAGGCCCCGCGAAGGATGGCAAGTGGGCGTTTTGTTCCGGCGGTGATCAGAAAGTGCGCGGCGCCAAAGGCTATCAGGGCGAAGATGGCGTGCAACGCCTGAACGTGCTGGATATTCAGCGGCTGATCCGGTTCATGAGCAAGGTCGTTATTTGCGTGGTTCCCGGCTGGGCGGTTGGCGGCGGCCACAGTTTGCACGTGGTGTGCGATATGACGCTCGCGAGCAAGGAACACGCCATCTTTAAACAAACTGATGCCGACGTAGCCAGCTTTGACGGCGGGTTTGGCTCAGCCCTTCTGGCGCGGCAGGTTGGCCAGAAACGCGCACGCGAAATCTTCTTTCTCGGCAGAAATTACTCCGCTCAGGAGGCTTACGAAATGGGGATGGTCAACGCCGTAGTCCCGCATGATGAGCTCGAGGATACTGCTTACGAGTGGGCGCAGGAGATCCTGGGCAAGAGCCCGACGGCCATCCGGATGATCAAATTTGCATTCAACCTGGTTGATGACGGCATGGTTGGCCAGCAGGTATTCTCCGGAGAAGCAACGCGACTGGCGTATATGACCGAAGAAGCCGAAGAAGGCCGCAACGCGTTTCTGGAAAAGCGCAAGCCGGATTTCCGGAAGTTTCCGTGGCTGAGTTTGTAATTCAGCACATCGGTTTACTTACACGGACACCAATCCGACCGTTTAATTGCGTATCTTGAGATCACTATTATTTGATTATGAATCTGTATTTCAGTGAGGCGGAAAATGAAACACCAAAAATCCATATTCATTACCGGCGCGGCATCCGGCATAGGTAAAGCTACCGCGCTCGAGTTTGCCAAAAGAGGCTGGTTTACCGGTCTGTTTGACGTCAACGGCGAAGGACTTGCCGAACTGGCCTCCGTTATCGGCGAGGATAACTGCTGTCATAAGATACTGGACGTAACCGATCCGCAGAGCTACGAAGAAGCCGTTTCATTTTTCGGCAGCCATACCGATGAAAAAATGACCGTGCTCTTTAACTGCGCTGGCATTATGAGAATGGGTTCACTGGATGACGTTCCGCTTGAGGAGCAGCTTAAAACCATCCGGATTAATTTTGATGGCGTTGTCATCGGGATTTACGCATCGCTACCGCTGCTGAAAAAAACTGAGGTAGCAGCTGTGGTAAGTATGTCATCTGCGTCTGCGCTGTATGGTGTGCCCGATCTGGCGGTCTACTCTGCAACCAAGTTCGCTGTTCGCGGACTCACGGAAGCATTGAGCATAGAGCTGGAAAAACAAGGCATTACCGTAACCGACCTGATGCCGCTCTATGTGAATACGAATATGATTGTCACCCAGCAGCATAAATCGGGAACCCTGAATACGTTCGGCGCTAAACTGACTCCTGAGGAAATCGCCAAACTGGTGTGGCGCGCTGTCCACAACCGCAAAGTTCACTGGCTGCCCGGAATTAAGCTGAAAACGCTACAGGCATTTGGAAGACTTATGCCGTTTATCGAGCGCCCTGTGATGAAACTTGCAAACAAGAACTGACGGTTTATCCGGAGTTTGAGGCGTAGTCTGGTTCCGAACTAAAAAATTCACAGATCACTAATCGCACGTCGCCGATCTGAAATTCTCTTCACTCTCTATTCCCTAAAACAAAAAAACCGGCTCGGGGCCGGTTTTTTTGTGAATTTCTATACTTAGAAACTTAGAAATCAGAATTCAAGGGTTCTGAATCGAAGTGTACGTACAGGTTGCTCGTTGTATGTTGCCGGCTCGTAGGTGAGCTTTTTGGCGAAATCAGAAGCGAATCTGTTGAGAAGCCTGTTCGTGGAATAAACAACCTCGACTGCTGCTACGGTTCCGTCGGTGTCAACTACGTAGTTGAGGTGAACGGTGCCTCTTTGTCTTTCTTCGCCGACAAAGTGTGGCGGATATTCGAGATTTCTTGCTTTGAAACTTTCAAGATCGACTTTAAGTTCAGCATCTGATTGAGTTACTTCAAAAATTGCGTTTTCTTCAAACAGACGGTTTGAAGAATTGAGTGCAATAGAGATTCCAGATGCGAAATCTACTCTTGCTACATCTTTTCGGTTAAACCGGTGATGATAATTTCCTCTTCTTGGGATGTAAACCACAGAAGTAGGCTCAATAAAATTAACGTGTGCCAGCACGGTCTCACCATCGTTGAAGTGGATTAAGTCAAGTTCGTTAGAATTTGATATATTGCCACTCCCTGCGCAGCCACTGAACACGAAAGACAGGGCTAACATTGCTATCAACATAGAGGGTGTTAAAAGAGCTTTCATAGTAGTATTAAAAGGGGTTAGTTTTTTGCTCATCCTAATATACCACCGGCATGTCATCAAGTCCAGATTATAAAACAATCCTAATCTTTAGAATACAGTAACTTAACGCCCTATCATTACACTTTTTTTTTAACACAACCAGCTCAATTATGAAGAGATTTTATATTGATTCAAGCACCCCTTATTCAATCAAACTCATATAAACAAATAACTTACCGATTTAGGTGTTAGAAAAAAACCGGCAATACGGTAGCTAAATATTAAAATTCATTGGTAAAATTAAGCCTTACAAAGGTTAAAAAAACTTTCGGATTAGGTTGATAATCAGTGTAATCACGATACTTAGTATGATCATTGTTGCAACCGGAAAGTAAATCCGTGAGCGTCCGCGCTCTATCTGTATGTCTCCCGGAAGGTTACCTATTATTCCACCTTTCCCTCCCAAAAAGTAAATCAGCGCGCCGGCTATGATGATAATCAACCCGACAAATATGAGAAGTTTGCCAAACTCAGGATTCATTGTAATCAGATTCTTTTACAGCATTCAATAAGGTAATGAAATCTTCAGGGGTCAGCTGATCAGGCCTGAGATTCAAATCAAATTCGATTTCTCCGTTCAGGACAGGTTTCAGACTATTGGACAACTTTTTCCTTCGCTGGTTAAAAGCTGTCCTGACTACCCGCTTGAATAACGGAATATCCTCAGCATCAATTGCGGAGTCAGGCTCCCAGGAAATTACCGCACTTTCCACTTTCGGCTTCGGGAAAAACACGTGCCGCGATACCGGAAACAAATACTCCGGCGTACCCAGAACCTGCGCCTGAACGCTCAGAATTCCGTAATCTTTTGTGCCGGGCGATGCCGTGATTCTCCGGGCTACTTCATCCTGCATCAGCAGCACCGCGCGGCGAATTAGCTGACCGGCATCCATAATCTTGAATAAAATCGGACTCGTTATGTAATAAGGGATATTCCCGACAACCACCGACTTTCCCGATATCAGGCCCAGCTCATCCCAGGAAACTTTCAGAATATCCGCATGTATGATGTTTACTTCAGGATATTCGGTTTGAAGCTGTTCTATCGCGCGGCCATCCACCTCAACGGCTTTCACATTTTCGTATAGCTCGCGCAGATGTCCGGTGAGAGCGCCTTCCCCGGGACCGATTTCCAGAACCATCTCCCCTTTTTTCGCATCGGTTACGGTGGCGATTTTCCGAAGAATGTTCTGATCTTTCAAAAAATGCTGGCCTAAACTTTTCTTCGGCTGGAGTGACATTGAGTGAGTCGTTTGTTTTGGTTAGACGTCAAGTTTAAGTTATTTTAAAATGTTGATGCATCAACACCACTAAACTACGTGAATTGATCGGGATTTTAATGGAAATCTTGAACCCATCAGAGTTCAGCCGCAAAATTGGCCTCGAGACTCTCGAAAAAACGCTGAAAAAAGAGCATAAGTCTGAACGTCTTCAAATTGGAATTCCGCGCGAGAAATCACCGGACGAGCATCGCGTATGCGTAACTCCCGGCGGCGTATCGGTTTTAACGGCCAACGGTCACGAAGTGATGATCGAAAAAAACGCCGGAATCGACGCCAATTTCACCGATCAGGAGTATTCGGAAGCCGGGGCTCAAATTTGCACAACCGCATCAGAGGTTTACAAAAAGTCTGAGCTCATCCTGAAAGTAGCCCCTCCCGATGAAGAAGAACTTGAGGAGATGTCCAGCGATCAGATCCTGATTTCAGCCCTTCATCTCGGAAATGCCAAAGACAGTTTTTTTAAGGATATGATCCGCAAAGGCATTACCGGCGTCGGGTTTGAGTTCATCCGCCTGAGCGATAATTCTTTCCCTATTGTGCGGATGATGCACGAAATTACCGGATCGCTCTCCGTGCAAATCGCGGCGCATTATCTGGAAAGTAAATCGGCGGGACAAGGCATTATGATGGGCGGAATTTCGGGCGTGCCTCCTGCCACGGTTGTTATTCTGGGCGCGGGAATTATCGCCGAATACGCTGCACGAACCGCGCTGGGCTACGGCGCACAGGTTTTTGTGATGGACAACGATCTCGGCAGGCTTCGTCATCTGGAAAACGCGCTGAACCGCCGGATCATCACCGCTATGGCGAATCATCAGTACCTGACTTCCGCCACGAAAGCTGCCGATGTGATTATAGGCGCGGCTATGGTTGAGGGCCACCGCGCGCCCTGCTGGGTTACCGAACCGATGGTTGAACTGATGAAAAGCGGAAGCGTTATCGTGGATACCGTTATCGATCAGGGCGGCTGCATTGCCACGAGCAGGCCGACCAGCCACTCAAACCCGGTGTTCCAGAAATTTGACGTCATCCACTACTGCGTGCCGAATATTCCGTCGGGCGTGGCGCGCACCGCAACATATGCGCTGAATAACGTAATTGTACCTTTCGTACTTGAAATCGGCGATTCCGGCGGATTCAAAGAGGCAGTGTGGTCGAATCACAGCCTTATGACCGGCACCTATGTTTACAAAAAGCATCTTACAAAGAAATCGCTGTCTCAGCTTTTTAATATTCCCTACAGAGATATCGAAATGCTTATCGCCAGCCGCATCTGACGGCCGCAACATCTTTACTATTAACTGAACTGCAAAAACTAACTACCTTAATTTAATCCATAATTTAATCCATGAATAAATTCAGCTTTAAAATCCTGGCTTTGCTAATGTCAGGTGCGCTCATTTTTGCTGCCTGCAGCAGTGAACCCGATCTGGAAGAAGCCGCCTCAACGATCACCGAAGAAAGTTTGATGGAACATATCCTGTTCCTGTCGGATGACGAGCTTCAGGGCCGTGCACCCGGTACCGAAGGCGAGCAGATGACCGTCGACTACCTTATTGAACAATTTACCGAAATCGGCCTTGAGCCGGGCATGCCGGATGGTTCCTTCGTACAGATGGTACCCGTAATTTCCCAGCAGACCGCTCCCGGTTCGGTGATGCGCATCCACAGAAACGGACGCACGCTGCATTCGTTTGATCATTACACAGAAATGATGGCCTGGCCTGCCGCCGGACAGGAAGAAGTTAACATCCGCGATGCCGAGCTGGTTTATGTGGGATACGGAATTATCGCTCCCGAGGAAGACTGGGATGATTACAAGGGAATGGACGTAAGCGGGAAAATTCTCGTTTTCAAAAACAGCGATCCTTACACGCATCCTGACAGATTTGCCGGCGATACCCGACTTTATTACGGACGCTGGAGCTATAAATATGAAATCGCTGAAGAACTCGGTGCACTCGGCGCGATCATCATCCATACCATCCCGACTGCCGGCTATGGCTGGAACGTAGTTGCCGATGGCTGGAGCCGCGAGCGTTTTGCCCTTGAGGATGAAATGCAGGCTGAAAGCGACACAGAACTGAACGCATGGCTGACCCAGTGGTCGAGCAACGCGATTTTCGAAAGCGCCGGCCTTGATCTTCAGGAAATGCTTGATATGGCGGAAAGTCCGGATTTTGAGCCGGTTAAACTGGAAGGCCTGCGCCTTGATATCGATCTTGAGGCAACCTACGACAGCCTTGAGCTGATGAACGTACTTGCCCTGCTTCCGGCCAGCAGCGATGAATACGTTGTTTTCTCAGCGCATCATGATCACCTCGGCGTTGGAAATCCCGTTGAAGGCGATTCTGTATTTAACGGCGCGCTTGACAACGCTTCCGGAACAAGCGCGATTATCGAGCTGGCGCGTTCGTATAAATCAATCCAGTCGGATCTTAAGCGCAACGTGATGTTTGCCGCAGTCGGCGGAGAAGAATCCGGCCTGCTGGGATCACGCTATCTCGCGTTTAACTCTCCCGTTCCTGTTGGGAAGATTTCCGCGAATATCAACATCGACGGATTCCAGATTTTTGGTAAAACCGAGGATATGATTATCGTTGGAAAAGGCCGTACCTCGATGGATGACATTATGATACAGGAAGCGGAGCGGGTCGGGCGCACCATTCTGCCTGATCAGCAGCCGCATCAGGGATTTTATTACCGTAGTGATCACTTCTCCTTTGCGCGCGTTGGAATTCCGGCGCTCTATCCTAACGCCGGCGTAACGTACATCGACAAGCCCGACGATTTCTATGAGGAAACCGTACTTCCGCATCTTTCCAGAATTTACCACACCGTACATGACAAAGTGGACGAAAATTGGGATCTGGTTGGAGCCGTTGAAGATATGAGGCTCGTTTTCAACGTGGGCTACCGCGTTATCAACGCTCCTGAAATGATGACCTGGACACCAGGCGACGAGTTCGAAGCCGCAAGATTGCGCGCTATTCAGGAACTGGAATAGTCAAATCACCGCTATTTATAAGCCGGATCACTTTTGTGGTCCGGCTTTTTTTATAATCTATCAGGGAATAATATCAGTATTGTAGGGACAGGGCATGCCCTGTCCCTACAATACTGATATTATTATTTTTAAACCAAAGAAATTACCATACCCTACGCACAAAAGGTAACGACGTCTTTGGTAGACGCTGCCGGCAACCACGTATAAGGATTTGTTTTGAAATTAGCCGAAAAAACAAGCATATTTCTACGATATCAGTTTTTTAAGGAAAAATCGTTTTCCGAAAAACTGTGATTTAATAATCAATTCTCATCAAATGGCCTACTCTGAGCTGTCCGTAAAAAACTTCAAGCGCATCTGCCTGATCAACTGGAGCCTCACTCTCCCGATGATGTTGCTTTTTGCGTGGCCGTTTTTTCTGTTTGCCAGGTGGACATCCGTTCATGAGTATATCGCCTATACCGGCGCGTTTTTCTTCGCCCTGCCGTTCATGATCACCGTTTTACACGGACACGTAACGATGGCGCTCGGTGCGCTTCATCGTCATCATTACTATAAGTGGCTGACGCTCTATCCGTTTACCTGGGGATTCATGTTTCGCTCCATGATGTTCAGAACCCGCTTTCGTTTAACACTGCTGTTTTTCGCCTCTCTCATCCTCTTTTCCGGCTGGGCGATCACTTACCTTCGCTGAGCCAATCTTTATTTATACTGTTTCCAAATATCGGTTTATTTGAATTATAACGTGCTTTTATCGGTTAGAAATAATATCATCAATAACTAACCTTGATATTAGTTTAATTAAATACGAAATCGCACTCAATTATGGAAAAAGATAAAGTCAGCAGAAAACAGTTTTTCAAAAATGTGGCAACCTTTGGTATCGCCGCAATCGGCGCTTCTACCCTGCTTAAAGCATGTGGCGGCGGAGATGACGATACTTCGGGTGCAACAGTAGATCCGTGTAACGAGGGTCTGTCTGAGCAGGATCTGATGCTTCGCCAGAACCTTGAGTACAAAGCTGAAACCGAAATTCCTGATCAGCGTTGCGATAACTGCGCGCTCTGGATCGATAAAGAGCCGGGCGAGCCCTGTGGCGGTTGCCAGATTCTTCCGGGTCAGCCAATCCACGCTGCCGGATGGTGCAACTCATGGGTACCAATGTCCTGATCATTTTCTAAAGGATATAAAAAAAGGTTCTCTTCACACGAAGAGAACCTTTTTTATTTTTGGGGATTTTTCAGGATTAATCCGTTATTCCGCCGCGCGTCATCTTAATAGGATCGAGCGCTTTTTCCAGCTCTTCTTTGCTCAGATCAGTTAATTCAAGCGCCACATCAAGCAGAGCACGATCTTCGGCGTACGATTTCTTCGCAATCTTTGCGGCCAGATCATAACCAATAATCGGATTCAGCGCGGTAACGAGAATCGGGTTACGGCCCACTTTTTCTTTGATCACATCTTCCCTTACGGTGATTTGCGAAACGGAGCGATCCGCAAAATTGTGGCACGTGTTGGTGAGCAGCCTGATTGACTCAAGCAGATTGTGCGCCACCACAGGCAGCATCACGTTAAGCTCAAAGTTTCCGTTCAAGCCGCCGACGGTGATGGCCGCATCGTTACCAATGACCTGCGCACAAACCATGTTGGTCGCCTCTTCAATCACCGGATTCACTTTACCCGGCATAATAGATGATCCAGGCTGAAGTGCCGCGAGCTGGATTTCGCCAATCGCACTGTTCGGGCCTGAGTTCATCCAGCGAAGATCGTTGGAAATCTTCATCAGGCTTACCGCGATGGTTTTGAACTGGCCACTCATCTCAACCGGCGCGTCGACGGTAGACTGAGCTTCGAAATGATTTTCGGCTTCCGTAAATGGCATTCCCGTGTAAGATGAGACCTTCTCAGCAAACTTTGCGCCGAATTCTGTATGCGTATTGATTCCGGTTCCGACCGCCGTTCCGCCCTGTGGCAGTTCAAGCAGGCGTCCGAGCGAGCTTTCAACACGGGCAGCGCCCAGACGAAGCTGACGCGCATATCCGCCGAATTCCTGCTCGATGGTTACCGGCATGGCGTCCATCAGGTGTGTGCGGCCGGTTTTTACTACGTGCGCATATTCTTTTCCTTTTTTCTCAAAAGCGTCGGCAAGATAGTTGAGCGCGGGAATGAGATCATTTTTAACTCCAAGTCCGCCCGCAATGCGAATTGCCGTAGGAATTACATCGTTGGAGCTCTGACCAAAGTTCACGTGATCATTCGGGTGGACCTTTACGCCGCTGCCGTTTTCTTTGGCCAGCTCGGTCGCCCGGTTTGCAATCACCTCGTTCGTGTTCATGTTGGAAGATGTACCTGATCCGGTCTGGAACACATCAATGGGAAAATGATCATCGAACTTTCCTTCAATAATTTCATCAGCTGCCTGAACAATTACGCTGCCAATTTCTTTCGGCAAAAGCCCCAAATCCATATTGGCCTCGGCGCATCCCTTCTTCACATATCCCAAAGCCTGAATAAACGGACGCCCGAAAGTAATGCCGCTTATCGGAAAATTTTCAACCGCGCGCTGCGTCTGCGCCGCGTAATAGGCACCCTTCGGTACCTTAACTTCGCCCATCGAATCTTTTTCAATTCTGAATTCACTCATACCGTCACCTAATCAATTTTTGAACTAAATATTATAATGAAAATGCCTTCACACGAAGGACTTAAAAAGTAATAATCTGACAAATCAACACATCAAAATACGCGCCGTGGGAGGCATCGCAATTCGTCGTTAATAAATCATTTCAAAATACGAAATCCGACTCTGAAATTACAGTTAAACCGTCACCTTCAGAAGATTAAGCGCCTTAATCATCATGACCTGGCAACCATCTTTAAAATTGATACTAAATGCCTTTGGTGGAAAAACAAACCTGATTCAAGATTGGTGAATTGGTTTATTCACATCCTGTAGGGACAGGGCATGCCCTGTCCCTACAGAATTGATATTAAATAACATATTCCTTTTTCCATTGTGTATTCTAACAAACGATTGCGCGATCAATCCATCAAAAACTCACGGCAACGATATCTTCCCCATTGAAAACTTCCCCGTCTTATCCGGCGCGGGAAAACCATCCCCAAGCAGCGTTTCGTTTGCAAGGACGGCGAACAGTACGGCTTCCTTGTAATCGGGATCCACGCCGAGAAACTCGGACGTCTGCGCTTTAACTCCGGTCAGTTCAGCGATTCTTTTCATGA
>PXAI01000147.1 GCA_003567135.1 Balneolia bacterium
CCCGTAAGCAGCAGACTGGTTTCGCCGAACAGCATTTTTAGCACTACAGAGTGTTCGTTGGGATTGGACGAGGTTACACCGGGATGCGGTCCCTTGACGAGCATCGGAGTTAGCGGATCTATTTCCAGAACATCGCCCATCTCTACATCATTAATTTCAATTTGCCGCTGACGCGCCGCGTGCCGGTATCCCGAGAAAATGGCCGAGTGATAGCTCAGCCCCGAATCATAAATTACGTCAATTTCGATGCGCCCGATCAGTTCCAGCAGTCCTCCGATATGATCCGCATGGGGATGCGATAAAATCACGGCATGAATCCGGTCGATTCCTTCGGCTTTAAAATGCGGCATCAGCACACGATCTCCGCTGTTGCCAAACGGTGTGATGATCCCCGTGTCGTACAAAATATTTTTCCCGCCGGGCGTCTGGATCAGTACCGCATCGCCCTGACCCACATCAAAAAACGTAACTTTCACATGCGGCTCCTGAAAATGTACCGAAATCCGGTATCCCTGATGAGCAACGATTGTAATCAGCAGCAGGATCAGCATTTTCCAGCGCAACGCCTCTTTAAATACAGAGGCCACAAAAAGCCAGAATGCGATCCAGACAAAGAAGAGCGTTGGCGACGGAACGGACACGTTCAAATAGCTCCATGAAAACGATGCCGCGTAGTTGACCAGCGCGTTCAGAACATAGAGCATGAAATCGGCCGGCGCGTTCAGGAAAGCACCGACGCCAGGCATCAGCGCTTCAAACCCCAGGCAGGCAAATGCCCAGAGAAACAGGGTCTGAGTAATCGGCACAGCAAGCGTGTTCATGATCGGTCCCGTAATAGAAAACTCCTGAAAATGAAGCGCAAGAAGCGGATACATCGCCAGCTGGATGAATGCGCTCAGGATAATCAGCATGATCGTTTTTGCGTACCAGGTGTGCCGGATTTTGTTGGGAAACATACGCTGGAGCACGGGGAGCGTCAGGAAGATGGTCAGCACGGCAGTAAACGACATCTGAAACCCAAGATCAAAAAGCGCACCGGGATTGATGATCAGCATTACAAGCGCGGCAAAACCGGTCAAGTTGATCGGATCGCGCTGTTTGTGGTAGAGCCTGGCAACGGCGATGGCTGCCGCAAAGAGCGAAGCACGTTGCACGGAAGCGCTGAATCCGGTAACGGCGGCATAGGTGAGCAGCACCGAAAATATCAAAAACAAACCTGCCAGCTTCCCGCGTTTTGATCCCCAGAAATAGGGCAGCGCAAACCAAAGCGGTAAAAGCAGGAATCCAACGTGCATTCCTGATACGGCGAGCAGATGCGCAAGTCCCGTTCGGGAAAACGCCTGACGGTCTTCGGGGGATAATCCCGCCTTATAGCCCAGCATGATCGCTGAGGCAAGATGTGCGCGCGAATCGGTAAACATCCCCTCTACGGTTTCGCGTACTCTGTACCGGATAAAATCCGGATTCATCTGCCGCGGCGGTTCCAGCACAATCAGTTCGGCGGCGCCTCTCGCTTCCACGCTAATTCCCTGTGTTTCGAGCCACGAACGGTAATCAAAATCATGCGGATTTCGGGGAGGATTTGGAATCGCGGGAAACGCCGGAACCTGAACCCTGCTTCCCGGCTTCGGCGCCACCGACCAGTTACGGGACCGGAAATACCATACGCGCGTTCTGAATTCCATCGGCAGTGCTTCGCCATCCTGCGAAAGCGCGACGGACTCAACCATTAAATAAAAATTGGGATGCCCGCCTGCCGATATGCCCGTTTCCTGAACAGTCCCTGAAATCCAGAGCGTGTCACTTTGAAGCGGAGCAAGGAATTCTCGCTCCGGAAAATCAGCGGGCGAATCGGAGACGGCGCGGAACATCCCCGTAGAAATTATCGCCATCAGATAGAGTAAAATAATCAGCGGCGAGAGCTTTGGATTCAGCAGCTTTGAGTTCGCATATTGCAGTGCGCCTGCCGATAAAATGAAGCCAATCCCGATTAAGGCCGCGAGCTGAAACGAGAGTTGTAAAAACTGAGATAAAATAATCCCGGCCGCAAAAAGCAGCACCACCCTGATGGCCGGATAGGATTCAAACGGAAAATGATATTGCTGACGCTCCATATCACCCTAATCATTTAAACTGAAAATCCTTACAGAATTTCTATATTTTTAATTCTACAAATTTATCTCTGTATCAGCATCCAATATGAAAATATTATACATATTTCCCCACCCCGACGATGAATCTTTTGGACCCGCACAGGCTATTCATAAACAGCTTTCTGACGGACACGAGGTTTATTTGTTAACCCTTACCAAAGGCGGGGCAACCAAAATTCGGCACGACCTGAGGCTTTCTATTGAAGAGATGGGCGAAGTGCGCCATAAAGAGATGCTTTGTGTAGAGAAAACGCTCGGCTTAACCGGCATGGAAGTTCTGGACCTCGTCGATTCCGGCCTGAAGGAGCTGGATCCAAGAGATATTGAGGATGTGGTCAAAAATCATATCAGAAAAATCCGGCCTGACGTGCTTGTTACCTATGCCGTACATGGCGTCAGCGGATTTCACGATCATCTGGTTACGCATGCCGTTGTGAAAAGAGTTTTTTGCGAAATGAAAGCCGAGGAATTTAGTCCGACGCGTCTGGCCCTTTTCACACTTGGCTCAGAATGGATCTCAAAAGACGCCCCCTTCAAACTGCAGACCTCCACCGATGATGAAATTGACTGCGTGGTTGAGGTTACCGATGAGAATTCTCAAAAGGCAAAAGATGCGCTAAAGTGCTACGCCACATACAAGGATACCATCCAAAAAACCGGTGTTGACAAGAAAACGCACCTCCCGGTTTACTTTGAGTTTTTCCAGGAAAACTTTACTCCGCCTCTGAGCAGTATTACGGAAAATCTGTAGGTAATTACACGAAAATTACCGGACAGAAGAAATTATTTTAAAAGTACTTGACTCCTATTAATCAAACGTTTAATTTATAGATGAGTTAACGTCGTTAGCTCATGTCATTTACTTCAATTTGAAACAGGAAGCCGTCATGAAAAGTCAAGCGACTCAAAACATAATCCTGGCAGCATCTGCCGCATTTCTGGGCGGCGTAGTTGTGAGCCTGTTCTGCAGTCCCCGTTCCGGAAAAGACAACCGTAAGTGGGTGTCAGATAACAAAGATGAATTCCAGCGCTGGCTGGATACCAAGGGAAAAGACCTGAAAAACAAAACCCTCCCAAATCTCTACGAAGCAACCGAAGATTTGGGGCTTACGGAAGAGGATTTAATCATTGAGAGATAGGGTCAGGCCGGATAATTTGAGGATTTGAAGATTCGGGTTTTGAAGCATAATTACCTAATTGGGCGGACACGCAGGTCCGCCCCGACGGTGTTCACTTTGAATTTCCCTTCTTTTCACAATTCTGATTTTCTGCATTCTGGATTCTAAATTTTGTTGTATATTAAGACAAAATACTCTTTAATACTAAAATTATGAAAAAAATCTATTTTATTCTCTTTTCGGCTTTAGTTTTGTTTTCATGCGGAGAACCAAATAACCAAAACGACGTGGCTAACCTCTCAGAATTTGAAATGGAGCACGGTATTGGCCCGGTAACCGAGCGCATCGAGCTCGGTGAACTGAATCCTGAGCTGGCGCAGGACGGCCGCCGGATATTTAATCAGAAATGCCTTTCGTGCCATCATTCAGGGCGTAACCAGATCGGCCCTCCTTATGAAACGTTTCTGGCCA
>PXAI01000246.1 GCA_003567135.1 Balneolia bacterium
AAATCCTGTACCAGTTTTCTGGTTTCGGCCTCACTTTCCGGCAGAAAAATTTTCAATAGAGACATTCGTTAAATGTAAATAATCGTTTGAATAATTGACGATGGCCGCCGCACATCATAAATTATGAGATACGCATGAGAAAAGCAGTCCGGCAGCTATCATAAAAAGAACACCGGATCACGCAAAATTCATTCAACCCTAATTTCTTCTTGATTACACAGCACCACGAAGTGGCCGTAATTCACACGCTCACGCTTCCCACCCCGTTTGCCGTCGGAGATGTCAACGCGTTTCTGATTGAAGATGAGAAAATTATCCTGATTGATACCGGATGCAAATCCACGCAGTCGTGGAAAGTACTTGGGGAATCGCTCGAAAAAGCGGGCATCAGATTTGATCAGATCGACGAACTCTGGCTGACGCACGCGCACCCCGACCACTGCGGATTTGCCGCCAAACTGCAGAAAGAGTACGGCGTAAAAGTGGGGATGCACGCTCACGAATCGGCTACCAAGCTGAAAGGAACCAGAGCCTCCAACTACGACAGATTCTTCCGCGCAAGCGGCGTGGATGAGGTTCTGATTAAGGAGATGCTTCGTCAGCAGCGCTGGTACGAGACGTTTTACGATGATTTTGAATCGGATTTTTTCATTAAGGATGGTGACCGTTTTTCGACCGGAAACAGCGAGTTTGTCGTAAAGGAATTGTCGGGGCATTCCGTTGGGCATCTTGGCTTTTTCGGCAACGGTGTGATGTTTACCGGGGATATCCTCCTGGAGCGGATCAGCAGCAACGCCCTGCTCTCGTTCAATCCTGAAACCGGCGAGCGAATCGACGCCCTGGCCCGTCTTCGTGAATCGCTTCAGTATCTGGAAACGCTCAGCGGAACCGTCTATCCCGGCCACGGCGACTTTTTTGCCAATCCTGCAAATACGGCGCATTATCACCTCTCCGCGCAGGATCGCCGCTATCAGAGCATTTCGAAAGTCGTGGGAGATCATCCCGGAAATTTATTTGAGCTCACGCAGATTGTTTTTCCCGATATGCATCTGCCGCACAACACGTTTTTGTGCCTCAGCGAAGTGCAGGGGTATCTGGATCGCGGCGAAAAAGAGGGCTTTTTTATGAAAGATGCAGACGGAAATTACCGTAAGTCTTAAAAACTTATGCCGGCGGGTAAACCAACGTAAAGAATGCGAATCGACTGAATAAGTTATCCCGATTTTTTTATTTTTAGTCGTCTGGGATCTCAGACGTTTTTTCTGAAAACTCCGGCAGCATTAAAACCGTCCACCTAACCCGAATTCCAGTGTCTGTACTAAAGATCTCCGAGTCTGATTCCCACGTTTTATGGGTTGAAGTTAACCGTCCGGCCGCCAGAAACGCCATCAATTTTGCGGTAATGGACGAACTGGAAGAGCTTTTGGACAGAGTGGAAAAAGATGAGGAAATCCGGGTGTTTATTTTTTCCGGAGCTGGTCAGCGATACTTTGCATCGGGCGGTGATCTGAAGGAATTTCAGGGGTTAAAAACAGAGGAAGATGCCATCGCGATGTCGGAGCGGATGGGCAAAATTCTGAAGCGGATCGAAAAACTGAAATGCTGGACCATTGCGTGCATCAACGGTGATGCCTACGGCGGCGGATGCGAGCTGATGCTGGCCTTCGATTTCCGTATTGCCGTTAAACACGCCCGATTCGGATTTACGCAGGGCAAGTTCTACCTGCCACCCGGCTGGGGCGGACTCACGCGACTGGTAGAGCGCGTCGGTCGCAGCACGGCACTTCTCTGGCTCGGCAAGCAGGCACTCGTGGATGCCGAAACCGGATTTGCTAACGGCCTGATTGATCAGCTTCAGGTATCGGCCTCCATCAAAAACTACATCCGCGATACCGCCAAAGCCCTTTCCGTAAACGACCGCAGGCTGATTGCCATTCTCAAAAAAGGCGCCCACAACGCCGTAAAAAAAGGCCACTACAGCTCCATCGACCTCGAACGCAAAGCCTTCGCCGAACTCTGGGCCGACGAAGAACACCACGACCGCGTAGACAAGTTTTTGAAGAAAGGGAAGGACAGCGGAAGAAAGGCACCGGCGATGTGAGTTTGGGGATAGCCTTAGACTATCCCCAAAAGTTATTCATCAATACGTATTCTCCCACCACTCCGGCTGATCCTTCAGATACTTATCAAACCAGGCGATGATGGTATTTTTCCAGAGGATAAATTTGCCGTAATCCACGATGTGGTGATCCTGGTCTTCGACGTGTACCAGGGCGGTTTCCTTGCCGAGCAGTTTCAGCGCGGTGTAGAACTGCATGCTTTCGCCGGGCGGTACGTTGGTGTCGGAATCGCCGGTTACGAGCAGCAGCGGCGTGTTGACTTTATCCGCGTGAAAAATCGGGCTTTGCTCCACATAAATTTCGGGCGTATCCCACGGAAACGAGTTGGCTGAGGCCACCGAGCTGTAGAGGTATCCCCAGAAACCATCCCCCCAGTAGCTGGTAATGTTGCTGATCCCCGCGTGGGAAACGGCGGTGGCGAACATGTCGGTTTTGGTGAGGAGCAGCATCGTCATAAATCCTCCGTAGGATGCGCCCATTGCGCCAACACGCCCGGAATCTGCGTAGGAGTGCGCATCCAGAAATGCGCCCACGCTTTCAATGATTTCACCGGCGACCACAATGCCCCAGTCGTTGAGATGGCGCTCCGAAAATTCCTGGCCGTAGCCGATGGCGCCGCTTGGCTGCAGTACGTATACGATGTACCCTTTCGCGGCGTAAAGCTCCTTGGGATATCGCCCGGAAAACGCTCTGGTAACCGGCGTGGTGCCGCCGTAGTAATAGACGATAACCGGCCACGACTCAGATGGATCAAAATTTACGGGATAATAAACGTGTCCGTCGATTTCGGTGCCGTCTTCGGTGGTGTAAATCCAGTCTTTGGAGGTTCCAAAATTCACATCGCGATAGACGTTTTCCGCAGGATCGGTGAGCTTGCGGTACCGGTCTCTTCTGAGATCAAACGTGTAGGCTTTATGCGGATCGTTGATCCCGTGGCCGACGTACGCGGCAACGGGAGCATCTGTGGCGACGGAAAATCCGGCGGTGATATCCACACCGGTATCCAGCAACGTATGGCGGCTGTTGCGCACATCGTAGCGATACACGCGGTTGAAGCTGCGGTCGGTTGTTCCCAGATAAACTGAGCGACCGTCATGGCTCCATGCGACGCTGTTTACCGACGGATCGAGATCCCGGGTAATGGATCGCGGCGTGCGGCTGCCGAGATCAAAAATGTAGGCCTGCGTATCGTAATCGTTGGAAAGTCCGTCCTCAATGGTACTTCCGGCGCCGTCAAACGCGTTGGGACTACCGGTAATCAGAAGCGAGTTACCGTCCGGCGAATAGGACGCGCCGCCGATCCACGGTGATTCCACGAGCACTTCGGTTTCACGGGTGTTGAGATTCATTTTCAGCATTTCAACCCGGGTAAACGGCTGCGTTGAGTAATCTACGTGCGTGCGGGTAAACACGAGGTGCCCGCCATTCGGACTAATGCTTCCGGGGCTGGTGGTCAGTTTGCCGGCAGTGAGGCGCTCGCGAAATCCGCTTTCGGGGAACATGCGATAGAGAAAACTGCGCTGCTGCCAGGTTGGGTAACGATCGTGCATTCCGTCCAGTTTACGGATACCATCCCGGTTTGCC
>PXAI01000104.1 GCA_003567135.1 Balneolia bacterium
TATCCTGATTATGAGCAGGTTAAGGAAGATCTGCTGATTCTGCAGCCGTACTGGAAATATCTCAGGATGTACGACTGCGATCCGCATGCCTTAACTACGCTTGAGGTAATCAGGAAAGAAAAGCTCGATTTCAAACTGATGCTTGGGGCCTACATTGAAGGCGAAGTAAATAACTTCAACTGCCCCTGGGGCGGAGGCGTATTTTCAGAAGAACAGCTGGAGGCAAACGCCGCCCTGAATCAGTCGAAAATTGATAAGCTGATCAAGCTTGCCAACGAATATCCGGATATCATCTTTTCGCTTTCGGTCGGAAACGAAGCCTGCGTTGAGTGGACGGATCATTACGTGCATCCTGATAAGGTAATCAACTACGTAAATCAGGTGAAAGCCGGTGCAAAGCAGCCCGTAACGTTTTGTGAAAACTACGTCCCCTGGATGCTGAAACTCAAAGGCCTTGCCGAAGCCGTCGATTTTATTTCGATACATACGTACCCGGTCTGGGAATACAAGCACATCGAAGAAGCCCTTGACTATACAAAGGATAACTACTATTCGGTTGCTAAAAAATATCCGGATACGCCGGTTGTAATTACCGAAGCGGGATGGGCCACAAACTCAAACGGAAGAGGAATTGATCCTGAGAACGTAAATGAGACGTACCAGAAAATTTACTTTGAGAAGTTGATGGCCTGGACCGATCGTGAGAAAATCATGACGTTCTTTTTCGAAGCATTTGATGAGCCCTGGAAAGGGTCGCCCGAGCCGCTTGAGCCGGAAAAACACTGGGGCGTATATCACATCGACCGAACGCCAAAGCTTGTAATGCGAAAGTACAAGCAGCCATAAAATTACAGCTTATTGAGATACCGGTATTGCCGGCATCTCAATAGCTTGTTTTTTTTAGAATACGCCGCGGCAGTTTTCAAGAAGACTTACGGTAATCCGGTCAACTTCTGTGGCTCCATCCGGAATCTCGTCGAGTTCGAGACCGGGGAATTCCAGCTGAGCTTTCCATGCATCAATCGTTGCACTGAAAAACTCGGAAGTAGCGTCATCAGCTTCATACACGATAAGATCATAGGATTCGTCCTGAGAACCTCCAAATCGTGTAATGACCTGCCATTCACCATTTCGTTTGAATGAAGTGTTGGTGTGGTCAGACTGAGGATAGTATCTGTCGTCGGATGGGAGGAGCAAAACCCAGATATCTTTATCGTGACCTTCAGGATAAACGCCTTTGGTTAATACACGACATCTTACCTTCTCATCATTTATTGGAGATATGACCTGAACACGCTGAACCGGATATTCAACTTCAAGCTGACTGGCGGTTGCCACATTTTCCATATGGCCCATTTGATTCAGTAATCCGTAGGTAAAACCACCGTAACTCACCAGCCCGACACCGAAAATTCCCAGTGTAACCAGTAACCATGTTTTAGATGAGCCGGGGTTTGATCTCACCCCAAATAAAATCGCAACAACGACTAACAAAAACCCGATGATTATCAATATAATTTCGTTCGACATGGTAACCTCATTTTTTGGTAATTACAATTTTTGAAAGATAACCATAAATATATTTATAACATAGAAATGTCGTGCATAAAACGCCGTTTTTGATGTTCGGATTTAATCCCGAAACAGTGAAAATAATGCGAGGCTGATTCCTTATTCTTTTGTTGAAAAGGAGGAGAACAAAAATTGCTGAAGTCACCTGGTTTACTTAAATGAAACTCTGAAATGTTGATCAGTATAACATGTTAAATGAGGTGTGAATATATTATTTATTATGTATAAAGAAGTGGTCGTTTATAAAATGTTCCAATGTAGGTGCCATCAGATTAATAATTCAAAGAATATTCAGCAATCAGAAAAATTAGTCAGTCAAAATGATGGTGCTTACTTGTCGCGGTAAATTTGAAACCTTCATGCAATAAATTGTGAAATATGTGGTGAAATCAAGTCGTGATTAGAATATATATTGCATGGAAAAAACAGATTTCATTTATTACATAAATATGGCAGAGGATTTGAAAAATATATCTGTTTATGAGACCTCCGCGTGCGGCAATAAGCTGGCGCGGCTGAACGGTTTCAGGAAAGTTGAAAATACGGTCGAAATCACCGTTGATCCTGAAAAAAAAGGACAGAAAATAGAGGGTTTTGGTGGGTCATTCACGCAGTCTTCGGCATGGCTGTTCAGTAAGCTGGGAAAGGCTAATCAGAAAAAAGTGACAGAGGCTTACTTTGGCGCATCGGGAGCGCGTTATTCCATGACCCGGACGCACATGGCCTCCTGCGATTTTTCGCTGTATAATTACACCTATGCCCCTGTCAAAGGCGATAAGGCTCTCAGGCATTTTTCGATAGAAGAAGACCAAAAATACCTTATTCCGATGATAAAAGCCGCGCAGGCCGTTTCTGAGGATGGATTCAAAATAATCTCTTCTCCCTGGACCGCGCCGCCGTGGATGAAAGATAACAACAGCTGGTGCGGCGGAAAATTACGTCCTGAATATCATTCCACGTGGGCAGCGTTTTTCAGCCGGTATCTTAAGGCGTATCAAAAAGAGGGGATTCCCGTCTGGGGCATTACGGTTAATAACGAACCACTTGGCAACGATTCAAACTGGGAAATCATGCACTTTACGCCTCAGGAAATGAATCATTTTGTGGCAGAATATCTTGGTCCGGAGCTGAAGGAAAAATTCCCAAAGCTCAACATTCTCGGATTTGATCAGAACCGTGGCGATGAACTCCGCGACTGGGCTGACGCCATGTTCGGTGATAAAAAAGCGGCGAAATATTACGACGGTACCGCGGTTCACTGGTACGGCAGTACCTACGAAGTGTTTCCCGAAAACCTTAACTATGTGCGAAACAAATCTCCCGAAAAGTTGATTATTCAGACGGAGGCCTGCATAGATGCGCAGGTTCCGGTGTGGCAGGACGATGCCTGGTACTGGTCGAAAAAAGCCACAGACTGGGGATACGAATGGGCGCCGGAGGAAAACCGGCATCTTCATCCCAAATATGTTCCCGCTTTCCGGTATGCCCGCGATATGATCGGATGCCTGAACAGCGGGGTTCACGGCTGGATCGACTGGAACATGATTCTGGATCGGCAGGGCGGGCCAAACTGGGCAAAAAACTGGTGTATTGCGCCCGTGATCGCCGACATAGAGAACGACGAAGTTTATTTCACGCCGCTTTTTTACGTAATTACACACTTCAGCAGATTTATCAGGCCGGGAGCTGTTCGGCTCGACTGTACAATCTCCACGGGAAGTATCACCGAGGTCGCGGCTGCCGAGAACCCTGACGGATCGGTTGCGGTAGTTCTGTTTAATCCGGATAGTAAATCCAGAAATATTAAGCTTCATATCAGGGGCAAAAAGGTTGATTTATCCATCAAAAAGAAAGCGCTGCAGACGGTTATCATCCCAAAAAACCAAATTTTTAATTCTTAACGTAGTAACAGATGTCTGAAAACGTAGCAACCCGCAAACAAAAAATCCCCATACTGGAAAAAGCGGCCTTTGGGTCCGGACATCTCGTAAACAACCTGCTTCCGGGTGCGCTTGGGGTGTTTCAGTTTTTCCTGCTCACCGCGTTTGGTATTGATCCCTTTTTAGCGGGACTGCTTGGCGGCCTGCCGCGCCTTTTCGACGCCATCACAGATCCGATTGTGGGATACGTTTCGGATAATACGAAGTCGCGGTTCGGACGCCGGAAGCCGTACATTTTTATGGGTGCGATTCTCAGCGGGCTGATGTTTATTATGCTCTGGCAGATGAATCCCGAGGCGTCGCAAATGTACAATTTCTGGTACTTCCTGTTGCTTTCGTTACTCTTTATCACCGCCAACACCATCTTCTCAACGCCGCTGATTGCACTTGGTTACGAGATGTCCGGCGACTACAAAGAGCGTACGCGGCTCATGGGTTTTGCGCAAACAATCGGGCAGTTTGCATGGATGATTGTTCCGTGGTTCTGGGTGATAATCGCCAATCCCAATCTTTTTGCCGATCAGGCTGAAGGCGTACGGACGATGGCCTGGTTTGTGGGCGGCGCCTGTATCCTTCTGGGGATTTTACCCGGTCTGCTATGTCGCGAAATTGACAACAAAAACATTACCAATCAGGCAGATCTGACCTTTAAGGACGCCATCGCAAATGTGAAAGACCTGACCTCGAAAATGATGCAGGTTTTCAGAAACAAGCCGTTTGTGCGGCTTTGCGGCGCCACGTTTCTGGTATTTAACGGATTTCAGATGGTCGCCTCATTCAGCTATTTCATCATCCTGTTTTACCTCTTCAACGGGGATTATGAACTGACCGGAAGCTGGCCCGCGTGGTTCTCAACTATCAGCGCGTTTATGACGGCTTTTGTGGTGATTCCTATAATTACCTGGATGGCCAACAGATATGGCAAACGAAACGCGTTTATCTACTCTACGCTGATTTCCATCGTCGGATACGTGCTGAAATGGTGGGGATTTACGCCCGATAATCCGTGGCTGATGTTTGTACCCATTCCGCTGATGGCGTTTGGAATCGGCGGCCTTTTTGTGCTGATGATGAGTATGACCGCCGATGTTTGCGATCTTGATGAGCTCGAAAACGGAATGCCCCGAAAAGAGGGAACCTACGGCGCGGTGTACTGGTGGATGGTAAAGCTGGGGCAGGGCCTCGCGCTGGTGCTGAGCGGTGCAGTACTCAGTCTGGTAGGGTTTGACCAGAATGCCGCTACACAATCCGCTGAGGTAATGACGAATCTGCGCATTGCGGATATCGTAATTCCTGCCGCGACGGCTGCCATTGCCATCTGGGTGATGTGGGGCTACGATCTGACCGAGGAAAAAGCGGATGAAATTCAGAAAGAACTGGTGCGCAGGCGCGGTGAGCTTTAGGATTTTCGTATAGCAGAGAGGTCATTCGTGGCGTCTCTGCTACATTCGATCAGGAAATATTTCCGGTGAAAAGTTCGCCGTAAGATGTCTCAGTTAAGCGACATCGTTCGAATAAACACCCGTCTTTCCACGACGGCTCTTGAAGTTTGATTGCTTTCGCGAATTCGGGCGTGTTGCTCGGGGAGGCTTTCGGTAACGACGCGAATTCTGATAAATGCGTGACTAGCGGAGGGTTCTGGAAATTCCAGATTAAACGTGAGGTCCGAGATATTTGCATGGATAATTGAAGTATCCGCAGGGGTATCTTCCATCTGCCTGATTATGCGGATATTTCTGTTGTCTTTGGTAATGCTGCCCGTGCCGGCTTTTCCGTTCGCAATTCTTGAGTAAAAAAGAGTATCCCCGCTGATTTCGACATCACCCGAAATTTGCCTGATTTCTTCCTGAATCACGGTTGCGGCGGCTTCCGCAAACAGCTGCATATCATTTTGAAGCCTGTTATCATTCGATGTTTCAACGATAAACGAATTCACCCGGAATATCATAATAATGATAAGTCCAACGATGATGGGAGGTAGTATGATATCGAGTTGAACGCCCATTTTTTTTAGTGGTTCAGGTCTGTAATTGCTGTGCTGTACTCAACGATAAAGTTGAACTCATTTTCCTGAACGGTACACCGCTCATAAATTCTGATATTTACGATTCGACCCTCCATACCGTAGAGCAGAACTTCTTCACTGCCAATTTCTGTGGTCGCATAAAAAATCTTGTTTGCGGGCGAGATGGTGGAATCTCTGGCCGCCGGATCATAAATATCATTCAGCGAAGCATACCTGCTGTTCTCAAATTCGCCATAGTTAAAAACATACGACTGAATCCTTTCGCCAAGGTCGCGGCCATAGTTCAGGGCGTCCGATGAATGCTGGGTGTCAACCGTAACCTGGACAGACTGAACGTACATGTTTCCGATATTCAGGGAAATAATTGCCAGTAAAACGATGGATGTTAGCGTAAGAAGGGTTTGTCCGGTAGCCATAGTTTCTCCACTTTAGTTCCAGTGTGCAATAGTATAGGATTGGGCTGAACCGCTTCCGCTCTGCAGGTCGGGAAGTGAGTCCTTGTAATCATCGCTGAAAGTAACCATTGCGTTACCCTGCGCGCTCAGTGATTTCCCGATTACGCTTCCGAAAACCCTGCCTGAGCCGGTCATGTGAATGTGTGCGTTGGGAGCGTAGAGTACCCGCGCTGAGTTTGCGGCATTCCCCGAGATTTCAACATTTTCGCCAAGGGTAATAATATTCCCGTTAAATGAATTTCCGCCCGTAAGGTTTACATCAGCAGATTCTACAAAGAAATTAGCATTTACCGTTTGGGCGCCGCCAAAATTAAGTGGATCTGATCCTGAGTAGTTAATCAGCAAATTCTGCGCTGACTGATCCGCACCGCCGGGGTTGAAGTTATTATTCATCGAGCTGCTGCCGCCGATGTTAAACTGGTTTTCAACGAAAATTTCTAATCGGCCATCACCTTCTGTGTTAATATTCAAATGCCCCTGCTGAATATTCAGGTTGTTTACTCTCAGCGATCGAACTTCGCTTCCAACATTAATGGTAAGCGTGGTGTTGCTGTTTATGGAAATCTCCGGGATATATAAATCGCCGCTCGTCAGGTTTATATTACCATTTGTGTTGCCCTGCAGGCTAATGTTCGGATGGTAATTGTAGTTATCGCCCAATACAGGAAATTCGGGAACCGGAACGTCCATCATCGGCAGTAACCCACTCAGACTCCCCATCTGGCCGTTAATGTGGCCGGGGTGCCACTGGCTCGCATTTTGAACGACGTCACCGGGATTCGAGCCGGGACCTGTAAACAGATCACCCGTAATACTGCCTCCCCAGTTGCTAAATGTAATCGCATTCGGATTCGTGGTATTTGCGTATAAAGAACCGTTGAGCGTGCCGCTGTTGATATCTACAACGTGCGCGAGTTCTGTATTTACCGCGATGACATCACCATTAATTGTGGCGTTTGCCGGTATTGAAAACATCCCTCCGCTATATAAATTTCCGTTCACGGTGCCATTTGCAAAGCTTAAATCCCCGGCTGTGTGAATTGCATTATTGTAGGCAGGCCACGGAAAGGCACCGCCGCCGCCCGGAGCCAATCCAACATTAACCTGGTAAGATCTCCCGTCAAATATTCCCACTGATGTGATGTGTACCAAGTTATCGTCATCAACGGAGTTGGTTATCCGTAGTATAAAACTGCCGTGCATTTCAGGCCACGGCTCAGGTCCGAATTCAACCGTATCCCCGTTTGAAGGGATTGGAATATTACCTCCATCTTCCTGGATATCCCTCAAAGCAAACACCAGAACAGATTGGGCAATGTTATGAGCCTGATTATGTGAATAACTGTGAACGATTCGGTCGTTCGTGAGAAAAAGAGCATTTCTCAAAGCAGTGGAATAAGTTATCATCGAGAAGATGAGTGCGGAAACCAATAAGAGTGCATATCTACCCATAGCTTTAGGGTTTAATGTCTGAGAAGAAGGCAAACAAATAATATTAACTTATTTTAATATAATGAATTTACAGACAAGGGTAAACTATAATATTTATTTAGTGAATCGCCATTATGATGAATTAAAAGTTATTTAGGGCGTTAAAATTTATTTAACCATCTTTAATAAATAGTCGTGATATCAGTTTTTTAGAATTTTTTGAGACGTATTTCGTCCTGATGCGCGCTCAATGAATAAACACTTTTTAGTTGATGCGGCTCGCGCTGGAAACCATGAAGTATCTGGAGATCAGCCAGAGTATGTGCAGGCAGATGAAGCGTTACAGTTCTTCCTCGTTTTCTTCTACCACGTGGCTCAGGTAATAGCGCTCCACCAGCTCGGCTTCCACACCCTGCCTTTGAGCCCGGCCGGCCAGGCGGGAAAAGATTGGATTCATCACACTAAGCGCGCCGGTAGCACGGGTGTCACTGTAGGTGGCAAATAGCGCAGTGTGCAGAATATCATTCGGCAGGCCTTCGTCGGTTTTGCCGTCATTGATGAGTCCGTAAAGTATATAAAGCCCTTTTTCGAAACCGGGACTCGCCGGCTCGATTCTTACCTGAAATGTGATGAACTCGTCGGTATCGTTGAAGAAATAGTGCGTATTACCTTTGTCGGCAAAAATGGATTCGCCTGATTCGAGATAATAGTTTTCGCCGTTAACGTGCACACCAAGCGTGCCTTCAATACTGGTGAACTCCTCGGAAAAACTCTGGTGGTAGTGCGGCGTATTTCCTCCGCCCGGCTCAAGCTCGATTTCCAGCAGCGTGTACTCGCCATCCGTGTCCACAGATTTTTTCAGAAACGTGGTGTAATGCCCGGCCAGAGAGTTATAGATCCGCCGGTCAATATTTTCGGGCGGTTCCATTTCGATGAATGCGGATTTTTCGGGATCAAACGGCGCCCCGAGTGACAGATAGAAAATAAAGCCGGCAAGAATGAGTACAACGGGAACAGCGATCAGAATTTTTTTTACCATAACACATTTTAGTTAGATGATTAACTCGGTAAAAAGATAGTATATCCCGAAAATAAATCAATGTCTGTATAGTCAGGGCAAGTCCTGTCAATACAGACATTGATATTTAATAACTTGCATAGATCGAACTACCGGTGATCGCTATTATCTTTCTGTATGAAGATGAAAACGATCCCGCAGCTCACCTACACGAACCAGAAAGTCACCATCCTCAAAAATCCGTTCGTTGTTTGAGTCGGGATACCAAAGCGATTCATCAGGATGAATATCGAAGGTGAGCGTAGCTGATTCACCGGGCTCGAGATGCACTTTCTCAAAGTGCTTCAGCTCGCGCACCGGACGCGCAATATGGCCCACGGTGTTGGTCAGATACCACAGCACCGACTCCATTCCCGCCATATCGCCGCTGTTGGTTACCGTAACCGAGGCCGTAATGTAATCCTCCATACCCAGCTCGTTTGCACTAAGCGTTAGATCGCTGTATTCGAACGTGGTGTAGCTGAGCCCATCTCCAAATATATAGAGCATCGTACTGGGATTCGGATCTTTCATGTGGTTTTGGTTATCCGGATGATAGAAAAACATATCACTCGGCTTATAGTTGTAATTCAACGAATGTCCGCTGTAGCGCGGATACGAAAACGGAAGCTTTCCGCTTGGATTCACCGCGCCGCTTAGCACGTTCGCGATAGCTTCCGCTCCCTCAAAACCGGGAAGACCGGCGTGAATCAGGGCGTCTAACGAATCATAAATATTGGTGATGAGCCGCGGCCTGCCCTGAACAAGCACGAGAATGAGAGGTGTATCAGACTCCGACAAAAACGCGATATCATCTTTCTGATCACGCGCCAGATTCGCATCGGTGATGTTGCCGATAAACTCAGCGTAAGGCTCTTCGCCGCCGGCATAAATGATCGCATCTGCGGCATTAAGATGATCAACAGAAATTTCGGAGAGATCTTCAACGTGCTCAATTCTGGCATCCGGGAACTCCTGCTGAAGTGCCGTATAAATCGTGTGCATATCCTCAGGATAGCGTTCTTCGTCGCCTCCCTGCCACGCTATCGTCCAGCCGCCGCCCAGATTGCGTTTGCTGTCAGCGCTTTGTCCGGCAAGAATAATGTGCGATGGATTCTGAACCGGAAGAACATTGTTCTCGTTTTTCAGAAGCACGATGGATTCCCTTGCTGCTTCAAGCGACTTCAGTCGGTTTTATTCATTTCCGATCCGGTCAAGGCGGTCGTTTCTGGGAAACGGATTTTCAAATAATCCGGCCTCAAACTTTACGCGCAGAATCCTCCGAACGGACTGATCGATCCGCTCCTCCGTAATTTTTCCATCCTGATAAAGCTCAAGCAGGGAGTCGTAAAATCCAAGATGCAGAGGCGTCATACTCATGTCAACGCCGGCGCTCACGGCCATGTAAGTTGCCTCGGTGAAATCCTTAGCTGTTCGGTGGAAGTCGCGCAGTTTGCCGACCTCATCCCAGTCGGTGAGCACCACGCCTTCAAACCCGAGCTGGTCGCGAAGAATTTCCGTCAGAAATTTGTAGGATGCGTGCATCGGAGTGCCGTTAACTTCTGAGCTGTTCACCATCACCGTTTTTAATCCGGCTTCAAAGGCGGCCACAAATGGTGGAAGATGGAATTCGTAAAGCTGCTGCATACCGATCTGTACGGGCGTTTTATCCCAGCCGGTAACGGGATCGGAATAGGCGATAAAATGCTTCGCGTTGGAGACCATTGTGTACGGATAGATCTCCTCATTTCCCTTGAAGCCTTCCAGGTAGGCGCGTCCCATTTGAGATACCAGATACGGATCCTCGCCGTAGGTTTCATAAAGCCGGGGCCAGATAGGATTAACGCCTACATCCAGCGTGGGCGCAAAATTCCAGAGATGACCTACATCGGCCGTTTCGTACGCGGTAACCCAGCCGGTGTTGTAGCTGTGATCAGGATTAAACGTGGCGCCCAGATTAATTGCCTGCGGGAAGATGGTCGTTTCAGCCATATAGCTTGCTCCGTGAACGTGATCAATTCCGTAAAGAATCGGGATGCCCAGCCGGCTTTCTTCCATCGCGACTCGTGTAAGGCGATCAATAAACTCAAACCACTGCTGCGGCGGAACGGCCTCCCCGTTTATGAAAGACCCGATATGATAATTACGGATCAGATCCCGCACACGGTCTTCATCAAGCGTGATGATGGGCTCGCCTTCAGCATTGACCAGAGAGAAATCGAGCTGGTTCATCTGTCCGATTTTTTCCTCGATGGTCATCCGGCTGAGCAGATCCTCTACGCGGTCCTCAACGGGGGCGTCCGGATTCTGGTAGAGCGGCTGATCTTCCTGAGCAGAATTTCCACTGTAGCCGGTGAATAAAAGAAATGCAAAAATTAAAAAGGTAACAGGTATCGTTTTTTTCATGGTGATCATCAGGTTTTTCTCACGAGTTGTTCTTCCAGTTCTTCAAGAGATTTGTTTTTGGTTTCGGGCACTATCTTCCAGATAAAAATGAGTCCTGCCGCGGCGAAGAGGCCGTAAATCAGAAATGTCATGCTGCTGCCGAGCGTGGCCAACTCCCACGGGAACACGAGCTGTACCAGAAAACTGACCATCGAGTTGATGAAGCCGGCAAATGAAATGGCAAGGCCGCGCACCCGGAGCGGGAAAAGTTCGGAAAACATCACCCACATTACCGGGCCGATGGAAATGGCAAAAGAAGCTACAAATCCCAGAATGCCGAAAAGAATAAGCGTTGGGTTGATGTCGATCGCGGCCTCAATCAGAGCTGTTTCGTATTCCACCGCCGCCTCTGATCCGATCAGTTCGTTTATGGCCTGTTTAAACTGCACATCGTTCTGGTAGGTGATGCCGCTCAAAGGAGTCAGCAGTTCTCTGTCGACGGAGATTTCGAGCGCCTGAATACTCTCTTCATCCAGCTGATAGGTGGCGGCGTTGAAGCCGTAGGCGAGGAGCATCATCATCAGTGTAATTCCGGTCATGCCGCCAATGAGAAGCGGCCTGCGCCCCAGTTTATCAATAAACATGATCGCCAGACTGGTAAACCCGAGGTTTACCAGTCCGACCAGAACCGCCTGCATAAAGGAAGCATCCGTGCCGATTCCGGACTGTTCAAAAATGATGGGCGCGTAGAAAAATACTGCGTTAATACCCGTAATCTGCTGAAGAATCGCCAGCACAACGCCAATTAGGAGAACGTATCGCAGATAGGGGTGGAAGATCTCTTTGAAGGATACTTTTTCCCGCGTTTGATCGGCTTTCAGGCTTTGGATGACGTCATTCAGCTGTTTATCAGCTTCTTCCGGACCAACGAGAATATTCAGCGTTGATCTGGCTTCCTCTGTTTTTTTGTGCATGATCTGCCATCTCGGGCTGGCCGGCACAAAATAAAGTCCGATAAAGTAGACGATGGCCGGCAGTGCCTCCACGCCGAGCATCCATCGCCAGGCGTGCGTGTCGATCATCAGTGACTGAACGAGCGCGGTATCCGACTGCGCCCATTGCAGGATAAAATAGTTGCTGAAAAATGCGGCGGAGATCCCCAGTACAATGTTAAGCTGATTCAGGCTGACGAGCCTTCCGCGCATTTTGGGCGGGGCGATTTCCGCGATGTACATCGGCGCGATAATGAGCGAGGCACCAACGCCGAGCCCACCGATCATCCGGGCGATAACAAAGAGCGTGAAGGTAGGCGCAATCGCCGAGGTAATAGCGGATACGGCATATAAAACGGCAGCTGTCTTTAGCACGGCGCGGCGCCCGTAGCGATCGCTCAACGTTCCTGCAAAAAGCATGGCCAGGGTAGCCGTGAGCGTGAGCGAGCCAACCGCCCAGCCAACCTGCAGTTTGGTCAGCCCGAATTCCGGCTCAATAAAGCGAACAACTCCTGAAATAACCGAGGCGTCGAATCCCATCAAAAAACCACCTAACGCAACGATAGATGCAATTTTTATGGAAAAATATTTCTTTGCACTCATAATTATTTTCAACTTCAGATTTCGAATCAAACAGGAGCGTCTGTTCTTACCGGCCGGATATCCATTTAATTAAAATACAGTCAATTAATCGAACTAATTCAAACTGTAAAACCCCATAGCATCAAATAGAAAATTAGCATCAGAAAAGAACAAAGCGTGCAGAAAGTATTCAGTTTATACTAAAAACATCCACATCAAAATATAAAAATTTCACAGTACTTGAAATTATGTTTCAACGTAATTCGGACGTTAAAAGAGGCTTGAAATAAAGATGATCAGAGCGGGAGCGTGAGCGTAAATGAGGCGCCTTCTCCGGTTGAACTTTCTACAGTTAAATCGCCGCCGTGCATGCGCATGATTTTCCGGCTGATGCTGAGCCCGAGTCCTGTTCCTGATTTTCGTTTTTCCGTTTCCGCAGTTTGTACAAACGGCTGGAAAATTCTCTCGTGATCTTTTTCCGGGATTCCGGAGCCGTTATCGGAGATTGTGACGGCGATCCGGTTTTTATTTTCTGAAGCGCTAAGCGTGATTTTTCCGTCATCATCGCAGCCGTAACGAACCGCGTTTGAAAGCAGATTCAGGATGACCTGCTGAATGCGGTCCGGATCAGCTTCAGCCTCAGGAAGGTTTTTTGGGATGTTATTCTCAATGATAATTCCTTTTTCACTGAATGTCTGCTCCATAGACCGGAGGGCGATTTCGCAAATTTCCGAAATGGAAACGGATGTTTTGTTCAGCTCGAGATTCCCGGTATTCGCTTTTTGCGTATCCAGCATCTGGTTGATCAGCCGGGAAAGGCGCTCGGTCTCTTTGATGACGATATCCAGAAAGTGCTCGCGTTTCTCAGGCTCAACGTCCGGCGTATCCCGAAGAATTTCGGTTAGCGCCCGGATGGACGTCAGCGGCGTTTTCAGTTCGTGGGTTACGGTGGCTACAAACTCATCCTTCATTTCATCAAGCTGCTTGAGCTGACGGTTCGCCTGACGCAACTCCTCGGATGTCTGCTGGAGTTTTTGCGACTTCTCCTCGAGCCGGCGGCTGTATTCCAGAACCTGCCGCGTTTCATCCAGAACGGTGCGGATTTCGGAGATGCTCATGCTGTCCTGACGAAACTCGGTAGCCAGCAGAAGCCGTGCCGAAGCCGATCCGATAGCACCCGTGAGGTTTGTTTCAACGTGCCTGATGAAGGCGAGCGGCGCGCCCTGGTCATCATCTTTCAGCGGAGCCACGTTTCGTTCGTAATCACTAATGATCTGCCCGGCGCGTTTATCGCCGAGGAACCGGAGCAGCAGCTGTTTAATGGAACCGATGGTCGTTTCGCTCTGCTTTCCGGTAGAGTGCGCTTCCTCCACGGTGCGTCCTTCGATGAAGAGCGCCGCTTGTGAAAGCTCAAGCGGAGACTGCCGGCTGAAATGCGACACGATCAGCAGGAGCAGCGTATTCACCGACAGACTTAAAAAGACGGACTGCGCAACCGGCGAAAGATTCTCCATCCCGAAAAGCTTTCCGGGACGCAGCATTTCGATTCCGAAGGGGCCATGGGTAACAATGTCGGTCAAAAACGGATGCAGTCCCGCCAGCGACGGAATTACCAGCGTGTATCCCCAGATCAGAAAACCGGAAATGATGCCCGCCAGCGCACCCGATTTGGTGGCGCCGTACCAGAACATCCCGATAAAAAGCGCGGGCGCGAACTGGGCAACCGCTGCAAAAGAAACCAGCCCGATGGAAACCAGGGTGTAATCTTCCCCGATAAACCTGAAATAGAGATAAGCCAGCAGCAGGATCGTGAAAATGCTGATCCGGCGAATATTCAGAATCAGTTTTCCGGGGGATTGCTGCTTCAGAAGCCCGAGTCCGGGGGAGCGTAGAAGCGCGGGCATAATCAGGTCATTGCTGATCATGGTGCTGAGCGCAATCACCGCGACAATCACCATTGAGGTGGCGGCGGAAAGTCCTCCGATAAAAACAAAAAGCGCAAGGAGATTCTGTCCTTCGATCAGCGGAATCGTGAGCACGAACGAGTCGGCTTCCACGCCCTGTAACGATGGATGCATGATGCCCGCCAGCGCAATCGGAAGCACGAAAATATTGATAATCAGCAGATAGAGGGGGAACATCCAGACGGCGGATCGAACGTGATCTTCATCCACATTTTCAACGATGGCGGTCTGAAACTGTCGCGGCAACAGCAGGATTGCGGGCATGGAAAGCAGGGTAAGCCAGATCCAGTCGTTTCGCAAAACGGGATCGCTGGCAACTGTAAGCAGTTCGCGGGTTTCTGAGGATGCAAACGCCTGCCGGAAGAGTTCGGCCGGGCTGCTGTACAGAACAAATACCACAAAAAATCCGGCAAAAATAAAGGCGATTAGTTTGACGACAGATTCGAAGGCGATGGCGGCCATCATCCCCTCGTGTTTTTCTGAGGCGTCGAGCTGGCGCGCCCCGAAAAGGATGGTGAACACGCCGAGAACCAGCGCGACGTAAAACGCGGTATCTGTAAGAAAAAAACCGACCGGTTCGCCCCAGGTCATGGCCGCGGTTGAGGCTTCGGTCATAATGGTATAGCTGCTGGAAACCGCTTTCAGCTGGAGCGAAATGTACGGGATAATGCCAATCACGGCGATCACGGAAACCACGCCGCCGAGAAACGTGCTTTTGCCGTAACGGGAGCCAATAAAATCAGCGATAGAAGTGATCCGCTGATACTTAGAAATCCGGATCATCCGCCGAAGCAGGAAAACCCAGAGCAGCGCCATAAGCGTGGGACCGATGTAGATCGGCAGAAATCCCAGGCCGGTTTCAGCGGCGCGCCCGACGGAGCCGTAAAAGGTCCATGCGGTGCAGTAAACCGCCAGCGAAAGAGAGTAAATGTAGGGATTATTGGTAAGGCTTTTCCCTTGCCGGGCGCGTTTATCGGCAAAGTAGGCTATCAAAAAGAGGATGAGCAGATAGCCAAACGCCAGAAATGATATCAGAACCGGACTACTCATCTATGCCGGATTTTTTGGAGGAAGCCAATGCGGCCAGCACGATAATCAGGGTCCAGACGCCGAACACGTAAAAGAAAGAAACGGGCAGGCCAAAAAACAGATTTGGAATATCAGCTGCGATAACCAGCGGCGAAAGTAACAGCAAAAGGCCGATCAGAAAAAGGAAGAAATAAGGATGATTACCGGACTCTGTCTTTTTCACAATGCTCTGGGTTTAATCGGACATTTGCGTGATCA
>PXAI01000106.1 GCA_003567135.1 Balneolia bacterium
CCTGAACCGGATAGACGACGTTATCGTATTCCATCCGCTTAGCAAAGAACATCTGCGAAACGTGGTGGATATCCAGCTGCGTCGTGTGCATAAACTGCTGGGCAAAAATAAAATCAGCCTGCGCGTACCGGACAGCGTAAAAGACTGGCTTGCCGCCCGCGGATTTGACCCGACCTACGGGGCGCGTCCGCTAAAACGCCTGATCCAGAAAATGGTGATCAACAAACTTGCCACACTGCTAATCAGCCGGGAAGGGGACGAAGCGATCCACTACGAGGTAACCGTAAGCAAAGACGGAACCGAGCTGGAATTCGTGGAAGTTTTCGACAACGTTGAAGCGTGGGCGGATGAGTGATGTGATTTTAAAAAAAAATCACAAATAATTGCTAATAAATAATTTACATCTGTAGGGACATGGCATGCCATGTCCCTGCAAGTATATGGTGGTTAGTGAATTAGATGGGAATATTGATCCAGCGATGTTTTCTGATTGTTTCGACCAACCCAAACACCCCGGGCGTATCGGCAATGCTGAATTTTAATCTGCCTAAAAAAAGATTCCTGTCTGATCAGAATTATATCATCCCCATTCACAAAACATGTTGTTCTAATTCCCAAAGGGCTTTATCTTAGCAGTCTTGCCTGAAATTAAATAGGCATGCCGCTGTGGTGGAATGGTAGACACGTCAGACTTAAAATCTGATGGGCCTTATAGCCCGTACCGGTTCGAGTCCGGTCAGCGGTACAGAAAGCCCCGTAGAGCGTTTGTTCTGCGGGGCTTTTTTTGTTTTTAAGATGTGAGGGAAATGGCATGATGAAATGCATTATATTGCATTTATAATTGGTTATTTTGTATTAATGATGTAATTTATACGAAAAGATGCCTTGTAATGCATGTATCGCCACTCGTAAATATTATCAAGAAACGTCGTGAAACCCTTCAGGTCACGCAGGAAATGCTGTCCGAGCTGTCTGGGGTCGGATTGCGTACGGTCCGACAGTTTGAGAGTGGAAAGGGAAATCCTACCGTTGAAACCCTGCAGAAAATGGCCGATGTGCTCGGGCTGGAAGTATCCCTTAAAGTAAAAGAGTTGAGTGAGCAGCTATGAGAAATGCAAAGGTGTTTTTTAAGGATGAGGAGGCCGGAATCTTAACTCAGAAAGATGATGGCTCGTTTGTGTTTGAGTATCATGACAGCTGGATAAAAAATCCTGATAAAAAGAGTATTAGCCTGACTTTACCTAAAGTTAAGGGTGAATTTCAATCGCCGCATTTATTTCCGTTTTTCTACAATCTGCTGCCGGAAGGATCCAATAGAATGGTGGCGTGTAAACTGAACCGGATTGATGAAGATGACCATTTTGGGCTACTGCTATCCACTGCGAGATATGATAGCATTGGCGCCGTAAGAATTGTGAAACTTCCGGAGACATGAATCTCATAGAGATAAAATACTGTCCCGGGACGCTTTCCGATGGGTTCGATACGTACAGTCAGACCGCATTGAAGAGAGTTTTCTGCGGAAAAAAAGTGCATCACGTTCTTCCTTATGACTCTCCCGCCACTAACCCGGTTACAGACGATCTGTTTGATGAAAACCGCAGCCACATGTCGATTTCCGGCGTACAGGAAAAACTTTCCGTTGTGCTTGAAAAAAACAGGCTAAGACTAACCAAAGAAGATGAGCGCGGGACACATATATTGAAGCCGGTTCCAAATGCGGGTCGAAGGCCTGATCAGATGCCGGCCAATGAGCACCTGACCATGCAGATTGCCCGTCAGGTTTTTGGAATTGAGACAGCAGAAAACGCGCTGATATTTTTCAGGGACGGGGCGCCTGCCTATATCACCAGACGTTTCGATGTTCAGGAAGATGGTTCAAAACGTGCCCAGGATAATTTCGCCACGCTTGCCGGTATGACTCCGCAAACTCACGGCGAGCATTATAAGTATTCAGGAAATTATTCAGAATTATTCAGCCTGATGAAAAAATATCTTCCTGCATATAAAACAGAGGCACCCAAACTGCTCAAACTTTTGATGTTTAATTTTTTGTTTTCCAACGGTGATGCCCACTATAAAAATTTCTCCATACTTGAAACGCCGCTGGGAGACTACAGGCTGAGTCCGGCCTACGATCTGCTAAACAGCCGGATCCATATCTTAGATAAAGATTTCGCGCTTGAAGGAGGATTGCTGCCCGCAAATCTGGCTCAGGGAAAAATCAGTCATCAGTTTGCAAAATTAGCGGAGCTGGCGGGTATAAGTAAAAACATCTTTGAGAAAACGATGAATCTGATGCTGTCCAAATCAGATCAGGTAGAGAAAATGATACAGGCTTCTTTTTTGAATGATTCGACGAAACGAAGTTATCTGCAATACTATCAAAGAAAACTGAAGCGGCTGGGTAAAGGGTTTTGATGTCTAATCAAACCCCAGTTATACATCACATCACCCCACTAGGGAATTATTCATCATAAAAATCAGGTTGATAGCAGAAAAAATGACTACACTAATTTTTCTGCTACTCGCCGGACTACTGACTTTCGAGCCCAATGAAACGCTGCTGATCCATTTTGAGGGTAATGCCGGTGGCAGCTGGCAGATTGTAAATGATGGGGTGATGGGCGGTGTTTCAGAAAGTACGATCCGAAGAACCTCTTCAGGCAATGCGGTTTTTGAGGGGAATGTTTCTCTGAAAAATAACGGTGGATTTGCGTCGGTCCGTACCATCCAGCCGAATAATTTATCCGAATACGAAGGGCTCAGAATCAGGGTAAAGGGAGATGGAAAAAGCTATTACCTGCGATTAAAATCGGCGCAGAAAAACAGGCTTACGTCTTATTCTTACGAGTCGCGTTTTCAAACAACTTCTGGTGAATGGATGGAGATATCCCTGCCGTTTTCTGAGTTCAGTCCGGTATTTATGGGGCGATCTATTCGGAATGTTGATCCGCTTGATCTTGAAAACATAGCCGAGCTCAGCTTTATGATTCGCGATAATCAGGAGGGTCCGTTTCAGCTGGAGATTGGCTCGGTGCACGCTTACCGGTAACATGTTCTGCTATGAGTCATAGGATGACAAAGCAGCGGTTTTTATTTGTGGACAATTAAGGGTTATCAGCAGAGTAGAGACGTTTGGATGCTAAAGCCACGGCGCTTCATCTATGGAAGTAAAAAAAGTTGCTGTATCTGTAACCTTTTTCTGCGGCACGTACTCTTTATAGATGTAACCGCTTTATGTACTAAATTACATCACTTCAGGTTACGGCAGACATTTTTTACCGACCATCAAATCCTGATATCTATGTATGAGTTAATTCCATTTTTCCTGCTTATAGTAGCCATCATTGCCGTGGCCCTGACCGTCTATTATGCACAAAAAGCCCGACACATCGAGCGTATGACGCTCATCGAAAAAGGGTATGTCAATACCGGTATTTTGAAATCCAAATCATTTGCGTGGCGACGGCTTGGATTAATTGCGGCCGGCTTTGGGTTTGGCGCTATTTTTGGAGATCTAATGTACAGGCTGACTTTTTTTGATGATCAGGGACTTATATCCATAAGCAGTATAATATTATTTACGGGTATAGCACTTATAGTCTCAAGCATATTGGAAAAAAAGGACAAGGATCCGGAGGCAGGTGAAACCTTCTTTGTTAAACC
>PXAI01000068.1 GCA_003567135.1 Balneolia bacterium
TGAATCCCGAAAATGATACGCTGGAAGATCTCATTGGATATTTGGTTCAGTTTGCCGATAACTTCTGCCGAAAAGCCGGTATAAAATGCAGGATACACGTTGCTGATAATTTTCCCGAATCGGTAATTTCATCAAGAGACAGACACCAGATTGTGTTTTGTATCAAGGAGGCGCTGAATAATGCAGTACGCCATTCGGGCGCCGACGAAATCAAGTTAGAGATTGGTATAGTTGAAAACAGAGGGAATAAATCGGTATTGCGCTTTAAGATAGCTGATAATGGCAAAGGCTTTGATAAAGAACGCGCCATACGAAAGAAAGGAAATGGCCTAAAAACGATGTCTCACCGGATTGAAACTATCGGAGGTAGATATTCCATCAAAAGCCTTCCGGGCAGAGGTACTGCGATAGAAGTGAAATATAGTTTTACAGTATCTACAGTTTAGAATCTACATCCTCTCCGGCGCATCAATACCAAGAATACCCAGGCCGTTGGCCAGCGTTTGGGCTACGGCTTTGAGCAGGCTGGTGCGGGCCATCGCCAGATCGCGTTCTTCGCCGAGAATGCTGCAGTCGTGGTAAAACTTGTGGAAACTGGCCGCGATTTCGTTTAAGGCCGTAATCAAACGGTGCGGCTCGCGATGCACCGCCGACTGACTCACCGCTCCGGGGAAATCGAACACGTTTTTGATCAGGCGGATTTCGGCGTCGTGATTCAGCAGGCTGAGGTTGGTGTCATCTTCAAGTTCGCCATACTCTTCGGCAGCTTTTCGCAGGATGCTGCAGATTCGCGCGTGAGCATACTGGAGATAAAACACAGGATTTTTTTCGCCCGCTTCCTTGGCTTCGGCGATGTCGAATTCGAGATGCGAATCGGGTGAGCGCATCAGGAAGAAAAATCGCGTTACGTCTGATCCCACTTCATCCATGAGCTCATCCAGCGTGACAAAGTTGGCTTTCCGCGTACTCATTTTGAACGGCTTGCCGTCCTTTACGATCGTGACAAACTGATAGACCACTACGTCAATTTTAGAAGCATCCAGCCCGAGTGATTTTACGCCGTTAATGACATCAGGATATGTAGCGATGTGATCTGCGCCGAAGATATCGAGGCAAAGATCATATCCGCGCTCAATTTTATTGGCGTGATAGGCAATATCCGGCAACCGATACGTAGGCTCGCCGGTGCTTTTTATCAGGACGGTATCTTTCTCTTTGCCAAAGGTTGTCGTTTTAAACCACGTGGCACCTTCAGCATCGTAGGCCAAATCCGCATCGCGCAGCTTTTGAACAACATCTTCAATCGCGCCGGATTCATAAAGCTCGTTTTCATTAAAGAAAGAATCCATACTGATGTTCATCCGCTCAAGCGTTTTACGGATTTCAGCAAAGATGGCCTGCTCGGCGGCTTTTTTGAAGATGTCGTCTTCCGCCGGTTTTTCAGAAAGTGAGTCGCCGTGCTCATCCTGAAGCGTTCTGGCGATATCGGTGATGTACTCGCCCTCGTAACCGCCTTCCGGAAGTTCGGCTTCTTTACCGAGCAGCTGTAAATAGCGGGCGTGAACGCTCATGCCCAGAACGCGCATCTGGCGTCCGGCGTTGTTAAAATAATATTCCCGCTCAATCTCAGCGCCGCTCCATTCAAGCAGCCGCGCAACCGTATCCCCAAGCACCGCGTTGCGTCCGTGGCCTACGGTAAGCGGTCCCGTAGGATTCGCGCTCACAAACTCCACCAGGACTTTCTTTCCCTGCTGTGCGTCGCCTTTCCCATAATTTTCTCCGGCATCCAGCACCGCCTTCAGCTGCTGATAAAGCCAGTTGTCGGCAAACCGGAAATTGATGAATCCGGGTCCGGCAATCTCCACAGAAGATACTTTCTCCGGATCGGTTTTCAGTTTGGCAATCAGGCTTTCGGCGATTTTCCGGGGTGGCATTTTTAGCGGACGCGCCAGCAGCATCGCGATATTCGTGGCGGCATCACCGTGCGAAGGATCGCGCGGTTTTTCAATTTGAATTTCGGGAAATTCCGATTTCGGGAGATCGGAAATCTTGCCCAGGGCATCCTGAAGAATTGAAACGAGATAAGAATTCATGAATTGGGTTAATCAGCCTGAAAAAATGAAACCCGTCAAAGCGGGTCAAAAATGAGTGTCCGGAATTGCTCCGGTTTGCGATAGCCAAATATAGGCATGATTTGGGTTTGTTTCACGAAAGATGGAATTCAGAATTCAGAATGAATGAATTCAGAATTGTAGGGTCATGGCATGCCATGTCCCTACAGCACGATTTATTATTGGTCGACTGATAAGGTGTTATCTGTCGTAATACACAAGGTTTCGACATATAACTTCAAGAGTTGTTGATCGTTGATTGATTACGTACATTTTCTTATTCAACCAGATGAATTATGAGCAAGAATTTATTAAATAGAATTACGAGAAAGCCGGATATTTGTCACGGTAAACCTACGATCCGGGGGCTACGATATCCGGTTGACACTATGCTGGATTTATTAGCGTCGGATATGAGTATTGATGAAATACTAGCTGATTATCCAGATTTGGAGAGAGCAGATCTGTTGGCTTGCCTTGAATATGCTGCTCAATTATCGCGAACGAAAATTCAGGTACACTACTGAAACCGCCAGCCCGTAGAAAGCATGACACACTTGACTGAGCACTACCACGGAATCCGAAAATTCCGCCGCCATCGAATAAACTCAACAC
The DNA here is from genome assembly GCA_003567135.1 of Balneolia bacterium. Taxonomy (GTDB): domain Bacteria; phylum Bacteroidota; class Rhodothermia; order Balneolales; family Cyclonatronaceae; genus PXAI01. Next base: position 2,727 of record PXAI01000068.1, read on the forward strand.
TCATCACTCAAAATTTCCTCAAATCAACCCTTCATTCGCGAAACTTACAAACTTGTGTCCGGCGATGATAATATGATCGTTAACCGGTATGCCGAGCATTTTTCCGGCGTCTGCGATGCGTTTGGTCAGGCGGATATCGGCTTTGGAGGGATTGTCGTTTCCTGAGGGATGGTTGTGCATCAGGATGATGCTGTGCGCGCGGTTGAGGATGGCTTTGCGCAGGACTTCGGGCGGGTCAACGATGGTGGAGGTGGCGCCTCCGATGCTGATGCGGTCGTAGCCGATGAGCACTTTCCGGGGATTCAGATAAATTACCAGAAATTGTTCTTTGTGCGCGTCGCGGAGCATCGGACCGAAGTGTTCGGCTACCAGCTCGGGATTGGTGTAGAGCGTTTCGTCATCACCGGTCGGCCTGCCGACACGGCGGGCGATTTCAAATGCGGCTTCAAGGGTTACGGCCTTTACCTTTCCAATTCCTTTAATACCGCTGATTTCCTGCCAGTTTTTGCGGCAGAGTTTGTGCAATCCGCCCGATTTGCGAAGCAGATCCCGTGAAGTATCCACTACGTTTCGGCCACGAACGCCGGTGCGAATCAGCATTGCCAGCAGCTCGGCATCAGAAAGGGCATCGGGCCCGTGGCGCATCAGCTTTTCCCTGGGCTGCTCTTCAGTCAACATATCCCGCACGCCCTGCTGGTTCGACGCGGTCGCATTGGCAAAATCATTACTCATAAAAAATCCTCCGTGATTTACGTTTTTGGATACGCAATCAACGAAAGACGAAATCCTTACAAAGAAAGTTCAATTTTTTTGAGATTCAGAAATGTCTTAGAAAAAAGCCGAAATCCGGTTCTGGATGAAAAGGCGTAAATAACCCAATCGGATTGGTTTCTGTGGTTTTGCAGGTACAGGGCGTGCCCTGCACCTACAGGTCTGTTTTAA
>PXAI01000197.1 GCA_003567135.1 Balneolia bacterium
ATACCCGGGATATCCAGCCGACCATTCCGCAGCTGAAGGAAGATCTGGAAATCCTTTCAGCGATGGGAATAAGGCTGCTTAGAACGTATAACGTCCACTATGATGAGGCCGAAAACCTGCTGAAAGCCATCCGTCAGATGAGAGCCGATGATCCGGATTTCGAAATGTATGTGATGCTTGGTGCATGGATTGACGCCAAAAATGCGTGGACCGATGAGCCGGAGCGTATCCGTGATGTTGACGATCCGAGGAATGAAGTTGAAATGGCACGTGCCGTTGAGCTGACTCAAATGTATCCTGATATCGTAAAAATCATCGCCGTTGGTAACGAGGCGATGGTTCACTGGGCAACGGAATATTACGTGGAGCCGGGCATTATCCTGAACTGGGTGAACTATCTTCAGGATCTGAAAGCGCAGGGTGAACTGCCCGAAACGCTTTGGATCACCAGCTCCGATAACTTCGCCTCATGGGGCGGCGGCGGAGAGGAATATCACAAGGAAGATCTTGACGAGCTGATCAGAGCCGTCGATTTTATCTCGATGCACACCTATCCCATGCACGATACGCACTACAACCCGGAGTTCTGGGGCGTGCCTGAAGATGAGTACCATCTATCTGATCGTGAAAAAGTACACGCCGCCATGGATCGCTCGCTCGATTACGCCATTATGCAGTTCGACAGCGTAGTTGATTATATGAGAAGCCTCGGTGTTGAAAAACCGGTTCATATCGGCGAAACAGGATGGGCCACCATATCCAACGAATATTATGGCGAAGGCGGTGCGAATGCCATCGACGAATACAAAGCAGGAATCTACCATCAGCTGATCCGTGACTGGTCAGATGAAAACAACATTTCTGTGTTCTACTTCGAGGCTTTTGATGAGCCGTGGAAAGATGCCGGAAACCCGCTGGGATCAGAAAACCATTTCGGGCTGATCAATCTGGAAGCGCAGGCTAAATATGCCATTTGGGATCTGGTAGATGAGGGGATTTTTGAAGGCTTAACCAGAGATGGACAGCCGATAACCAAAACGTACGGCGGCGATCTGGATGCGCTGCTTGAGGATGTTCTTGTACCGCCTACGCATGCGGAAATCATGGCAAGGCTTCAGGAAGAAGAATAAAAAAATAAAAGGCTGATCCGGAGAAGGATCAGCCTGAACCAAATCAGTGTAATTACAATCTTATTATCTGCATTCAATAGTATGTGCGAAGATTTGATTCACAATCAAAGTTGTACCTAAGAAAAAGGAACTGAGAAATGTCAAATGCGGCTGCGAACGTTAGGGGGAAGGTACCGTTTACACAAAAAGCGTCATTTGGTGCCGGCCATTTAGTATTAAATCTCTTGCCCGGTGCACTGGGCGTTTTCATGTTCTTCCTGCTTACCGCATTTGGGATGGACCCGTTTCTCGCGGGGCTTCTCGGCGGTTTACCCAGGCTTTTTGATGCGATCACTGATCCCATTATGGGATTTATATCCGACAACACAAACACCAGATGGGGGCGCAGAAGGCCCTATGTTTTCGTTGGCGCGATTCTGAGCGGTATCTTTTTTATCCTGCTCTGGCAGATGGATGAAACCAACAGCGTAAACTACAATTTCTGGTACTTCCTGATTATGTCGATGGTATTCCTGATTGGTAATACCATGTTTGCGACACCGCTTATCGGGCTCGGTTATGAAATGACCGACGACTACAAAGAACGTACCCGCCTGATGGCGTTCTCCCAGACGATCGGCCAGATTGCATGGATGATAGTACCGTGGTTCTGGGTGCTTGTAGCTAACCCGGATTTATTTGCAGATCAGGCGACCGGGGTTCGCCAGTTATCAATAATTGTTGGTGTGGCGTGTGTTTTGCTCGGACTGCTGCCCGCTATTTTCTGTAAGGGAATCGACAGTGATAAAATTGAAAACAGAAAAGAACTCTCTTTCAGAACTATTTGGTCGAATCTGAAAGAACTTTTCGCAGGAATTGTCCTGATTTCCAAAAATAAGCCGTTTGCCAGGCTTTGCGGCGCAACGTTTCTGGTGTTTAACGGATTTCAGATGGTGGCGTCTTTCAGTTTCTTCATCATCGTTTTCTACATGTTCAACGGTGATTACGGCGCTGCAGGCAACTGGCCGGCTTGGTTTTCCACCATCACAGCTATAACAACTGCTTTTCTTGTTATTCCAATCGTTTCTAAAATCGCTGAGTACTCGGGAAAGAAAAATGCGTTTATCATTTCAACTGCGCTTTCTATTGTGGGCTATATCCTCAAATGGTGGGGGTTTTCGCCGGACAATCCGTGGCTGATGTTTATGCCGATTCCGTTTATGGCATTCGGTCTTGGTGGCCTTTTCACACTGATGCTCAGTATGACGGCCGACGTTTGTGACCTCGACGAACTTAAAAACGGTATGCCGAGAAAAGAAGGTACTTTCGGTGCTATTTACTGGTGGATGGTAAAAGTTGGCCAGGCACTGGCGCTCGTACTGGGCGGACTTGTACTCCAGCTGGTTGGCTTCGATCAAAATGCAGCCACACAAACCGAAGCAACGCTCACAAACCTGCGCCTTGCTGACATTTTTATTCCCGCGTTCACGGCAGCACTGGCTATTTGGGTAATGTGGGGCTATGATCTCACAGAGAAGAAAGCCGAAGAAATTAAGGCTGAGCTTGTTAAACGTCGTGGAAGAATTTAATTATCGTATCGAAAAGGCATTGTAACCCGCTGTGGAATACAGTCGGATGCCTTTTATAACCTAAAACACAACATTCATGTCATTCAGAAAAGAAAAATTTCAATTATTTCGTGGTACAGATATACCTGAACAGGTAAGGCAACTGGACCAGCTTTCGGAAGAGGATTTGTCAAAAATGGTACGCCAGATACTTGACGAAGGCGTACACGGCTTTTGTTTCAGTATGTACGAAGAGGGCCAGGAGCCGGGCGATATCATTCCGGCGGAACAGGTTCGCAAAAGAATGAATATTCTGAAGCCGCACACAAGCTGGGTTCGCTCTTTCTCATGTATTGAAGGAAATGAAAACGTGCCAAAGATTGCCAAGGAAATGGGGATGAAAACCCTGGTTGGCGCTTGGCTTGGCGATGATCCTGAAAAAAACCGCGAAGAAATCGATGCGCTTATCCAGCTGGCAAAAGAAGGCTATGTAGATATTGCCGCTGTTGGTAACGAAGTTTTATATCGTAAGGATCTCTCTGAAGATGAGCTGCTCGGATTTATCAGCGAAGTGAAAAACGCGCTTCCGGATATTCCTGTTGGCTACGTGGATGCCTACTACGAATTCGTGATGAAGCCCCGTATTTCGGAGCTTTGTGATGTCATTCTTTGTAACTGCTATCCGTACTGGGAAGGCACGCCGTTTGAATATTCACTTGATCACATGCGCCACATGTTCCAGCTCGGTATTGATGCCGGCAGTGGGAAGCGTGTAATTATTACAGAGACCGGCTGGCCAAGTAACGGCGAAGGGCTCGGCGGGGCTATTCCGTCACACATCAATGCGATGAAGTATTTCATCAAAACGCATCTGTGGGGTAACGCCAATAATATCGAAACGTTCTATTTCTCATCATTCGACGAAGACTGGAAAACCGGTCCTGAGGGTGATGTAGGCGCTTATTGGGGCGTTTGGGATAG
>PXAI01000108.1 GCA_003567135.1 Balneolia bacterium
CCTGATTGACTACATCATAATTAACCGTGGAAACGGAATCAGACGTAGCGCCCTGAAATGAGCCGCTGCTTCGTACCTGAAAACGGGACGTTGTTCTGGGGTACATCGCCGCAGAAATGGCCAGACGCTCTTCTAAAACCGGTAAAACCAGATGAATCTGGCTGAAGTCGATATTGGTATTCTGGCTGCTTCCAAAATCATCGGAAGAGTCAAAATATTCGAGTGACATGCCGCCGGACATATTTGTGAAAACGGTTGTTCCCCACAAGGCCGGATTTGCCAGTGAGGCGCGTCTCGGGTCGGGAATGGCAACGCCGCTGAGGCTCATCCCGGAGGCAAACGGGGAAAGATAGTCGTACGGTGTACCTAAACCGAGGTAGGAATAAACAGATGCGCTGTTCGCTTCACTTGGGATGTCGGCCTGGCCGTGCACCGATACACTTCCGCTGAAAAGAATGATGCAGCTGAACAGGGCGGATACGATAATTTTTTTAGAATAACTCAACACTAGATGTCCTCTGGGTCGATTCGGGTCACTATAATTATGGGCTTTCTTTGTGGATCCGTGTCCGTAACATTGATCAGTTTCGGAGTAATGATTCCATTGTTGCTGCGCGAGGAAATGTAAAGCGATCCCGCAAATTCTGCGCCGAGCAGTATACTGTTAACCGTGTTGGTAATATTCATCCGGTAGGAAGCATCGGCGACGGTGCGCTGTGGTTGTAGCACGGGGGGGTCAAGAACCAGGAAGTCCAGATTTTCCTCTTCCAGTCTGTAAATCCGGAGCTGATCGTTTTCAGGACGAACGTGACCTTCAGGAAGCGAGCTGCTCATGGTTTCGAGGTCTTCGAAGAGCACCAGCTCAACCCGGCTGATAATGCCATCGCGGAACAGCTCATTCTCAAAGTCAACGTCGAATTTGAGCATATCCCGGTACGTATTTAATACCGGGAAGCTGCCGTCGTTTATCATGTCTGTGTTTTCAACATCGTAATTGAATCCCCATCCCCAAAGCGGAACGCTCAGAAAACTGAGTCCGTCTTCTTCCTCTTCGTCATTATCTCCGTTTTCATCGAATGGCGTGGCAGAAGATGATTCCTCGTCGTCGTTTTCCTCTATTTCACTTACGATGAGCAGACGGCTGCCGATAAATGCGGTTCCGCCGCCATCAACAGCAACCTGCTGGGTGCGCTGAAAGCTAACAATCGAATTACCGCCAACCGGCACAATGGCAAAACCGAACTCATTGTTTCTGAAATTGTCATCGCGTTCGTCGAGATTTTCGAATTCATGATATTCGGTACGGTACATTTCGTAGTATTCATCAGGCAGACGAAATGCCACAGAATCCGTTTCGGTTGAAACAGAAAACGTGCCGATGCTCTCGGGTTCGAACTGAATATCAGAATCAGCATTCACGGAATTCGGGCGCCAGCGTTCGGTTACGCGGTGTACGCTGAACGTGGCAACCTGCGTGGTATCGCCATAAAAAGCGACCGGCCTGAACAAAATGAACATTTCGGCATCTTCATTCAGCTCTGTGGTGGAACTGGGGAGATTAGGATACATGAATCCGGTGGCGTCTATCTGGCCGAAAAGCTGATCGTTGTATGATCCTGCAGAAAAGTGCGCAAGATTACCGGTATACGTTCTAAGATCGGCTCTGTCGAAACTTGAAAGCGATAGTGTATCAACTATAATGTTTCGGTCGCCATCGACAAAAGAGGATCCAACAATGTTGTCGTCCTGGCAGCCATTAATGAAAGAGAAAAGCAGTAAACCTGAGAGTACAAAAAGGCAACTACGGAGTTTAGATGGGATCATATTCCGGTTTTATTCCTCCGGTTTGATGGTTCGATAGAAATCTGCAAATTTTGAGGATACATCCTGAGGAGAACCCTGGATTTTGGTTGATTCAATATTCAGTTCGCTAAACAGCTGGTCGTATTCATCGCGGATATCGTTTCCGGTTACCACAACATCAGAGTAGTTGATTCCGGCTTTTACAAAATCCAGTTTCCCGTCGGTGGTTACTTTATCCATATCAACCGATTCAGGCAGTTTCATCACATCGATGGTATCGAGATCGAAGATGCCTTCGTTAACCGGGCTGTGGAGGTTGTAAAGAACCTTGGTATCCTCGAAAATGGCGTCATCTTTATAGAGATTACGCAGATATACAGGGATGAATCCGGCGGCCCAGTCATGGCAATGAATGATGTCCGGCTTCCAGCCGAGTTTTTTAACGGTCTCAAGCACACCCTTATTGTAGAATACAAGCCGCTCAAGATTATCGGGATAAAACTCACCTGATTTGGTATCCTTGAACATCCCTTTTCGCTTGAAATAGGTGTCGTTATCCAGGAAATAAACCTGAAGCTTGGCGTTCGGAATACTCGCCACTTTTATTTTCATGCTTTCGGTGTTCTCACCAACTTCCACCTCGATACCTGCCAGACGAATCACTTCATGAAGCCTGTTTCTGCGGTCGTTAATCGAGCCATATTTGGGAAGGAGAATCCTGATTTCAAAACCTTTATCCTGAAGGGATGCAGGCAGAAAGCGAAGCATATCAGCGGTGTTGGTCATTCTCGCGAATGGTGAAATTTCAGCCGCAGCGTAGAGTATTTTCATGACGATTGTAAGATTAATTTACCTTGGGAATCATCAGAACAATCCAGTTGATTGCCGGTTTTTGGCAACCGAAAAAAAAAGGACGTGTATCCGAATCGGGGATTCTGAATGGTGAGCATGAAGTACATGAAAAAAACGGAAGGCCATTTTATGCCACGTTCGTATAAATTCATGTGCGTTTCAGAATCCGGTTTAGATGTTCAGCGGGTATCCGCAGGAGTTAAAAAAATCTGCCGCCCTGTTAAATCAGTGCGGCAGAAATATATCTTGGCAAAATACGAAAATGAACCTTAAGAATAAACAATCAGGCTCAATTAGCTTCCTCAGTCTGAAGCGAAGTCAGATTCGCATCAACATTTTCGGCTTTTACATCGCGGTTTGAAATGGAAACCAGGTGTTTGATTTCTTCGCGGTCTATTATGTTGAGCATCTCAGGTGTGTATCTCCACATCCAGTTTCCGTCGGTTGTGCCGGGGAAATTCATTCTGTGCTCCGAGCCAAGTCCCATTAAATCCTGCAGGGGATAAACCGCCTGATCGGCGTTGGAAAGCATCGCCAGGCGGATGAGTTCTTTCTCAGGCTGATCGCAGGCTGATCGCACATATTCACGCAGACGATGCTGCTCAAGTGGTGAGGCGTTTTCGTACCAGCCGCGCGAGGTGTCGTTATCGTGCGTTCCGGTGTAAACCACGCAATTTGCCGTAGGATAGTTGTGCGGAAGGAAACTGTTTCCGGAATTGTCATTCCAGGCAAACTGCAGAATTTTCATTCCCGGGAAGTTGAACCGGTCGCGCAGATCAACTACTTCAGGGGTGATTACACCCAGGTCTTCGGCGATAATCGGAAGTTCACCAAGTTCTTTAAGGATGGTCTCGAACAGAGCTGGACCGGGGCCTTTCACCCAGCGGCCGTTTTCAGCCGTTGGCGCATCAGCCTTTACTTCCCAGTAGGCATCAAAGCCGCGGAAGTGATCCACGCGAATGGCATCAGCCATAATGAACATCTGCTCAA
>PXAI01000255.1 GCA_003567135.1 Balneolia bacterium
ACGTCACCGCTGATGATCATCGGAAGAATGATAACTGACTGAATACCCTGATATTTGAAAAGCTCGTAATCCGGCTTCGAGATTTCCTGAAGGGAATCCACATTATCAACAGAGAATGTTTTCCCCTTTGTGATTAATGCTTCCAGAGCACGTGGAGCGTCGGAGCGGTTAATCTCCGCGGCTTTGTCAATCATCGGCTCAATTCCGTCAGCGCACCACTCAAAGGCGTAAAGAGCTCTGTCGGATTCCGGATCATACTTAAAAATGTAAGATCGGTCAGCACTGAACAATCCGCATATCCGGTCGAGAGATTCATTTACCAGTTCGTTGATTTCTTCATGATCAACCGAAATAAACCTGGTGGAAAGGTCGAGAATCGTTTTTTCAACTTTGCTTTGCCATTTCAGGTTGTCGGCAATCCGCTGTTTTTCGGTGGTGTCCTCAACCATACAAATTCCGCCGGAAACGTTGCCCTCGGCGTCGTAAAACGGAACGGTATGCATCTGAATGTGCAGCGTTACGTTGGAATTTGTTGTAACGTAAGACCCTTTGTAAAATCCATTTTCGCCGGTAACTGCGCTTTCGAGGCAGGGTAATATCCGCTGATCTTTCAGGCTCCGCATTTCAAGCCCGAGAAGGTTTTGCCGGTTTACCTGCAGAATATCTGTGATTTTTTCGTTGCAATCCCGTACGATCAAATCCGTGCCGTAAAAAATGACGCCCGCCGGAGTTTGCTCAAATAAAAGCTGGTAGTTTTTCCGGCTGCGCTGCAGGGCGAGTTCCGCCGTGTATTCCCGGGTTACGTCCAGTATTACGCCTCTGAACCCGGTAAACTGCTCATTGTTGTAAATCGGCTTACCGCTGGCCCGCAGCCAAACCTGATCCCCGTTTTTGGTCGTTGCCTTAAAGTTGAGCCCGCGGAAGGGTACAAATCCGTCATTATTATCAGTAAGCTGCGCCCATACGTTCTGTTTCTGATCCTCTTCCATTATCTCAAAAACAGATGTCCCGATCAGTTCATCGGCTTCGTAGCCCAGAATTTCATCTACTTTGCCTCCCACAAACGAGAATTTCCAATTGGGGTCCGTTTCCCACATAAACTCGCCGGAAGCCATTGCGATATCCAGCAGGCGTTCCTCGTTTTGTTTCAGAACTTTTTGGGGGATGACTATCAGATACCGGGTTTCTTCACCGGGGATAAGCGTCATGGTGCAGTTCATCCAGTCCTGATGCCCGGCAAAACGCAGCTGTAAATTGGCGGATGACTCGCCACTGCTGTGGCAGTGAGCTGTGGCATCCCCGAGGTGACTATCCGAAATATCAAACAGTTTTCCAATATCAGCAGGAAGCTCGATATTCATTTTACCCAAAACCCGGTCGCGCGCCACCGGATTCATCCACTCAACCTCATTGTTTGAGTTAAAAATCAGGCAGCAATCGGACAGACTTTCAAGCACCCGGTAATTGATTCCAAGCTGAATCATCCAATTTAATTATGGCAAAGCTATATTAATATTGTCTTTGCGTATGTCCCTAAAATATTACTATCTACAGCACCTACAAGATATAAAAATATTCCCAAGTCTCGTTTTAATGAAAAAATTCTAAGCCTCAGGGGTGCAACTATTCGCACAAATTTAATTAAAATTTATGCTCCCGGATTCACTTCTTTGTATCGCTTCTTTTTCCAACATCCGCATCGTCTTCTTCTTCCTTGTTTTCCCCCTCAAACTTTTTGGATATTGTCCGCACTTTTTCGGCCAGCGCGCTTTTAGAACCGCTTTCATAATTTGATGCTTTTCCAAGGAGGAATCCGTACGGTTTCATGGAGTCAACTTCATCAAAAACAACTTTCAGCACGGCGCCCGTCGGAATAAACAGAATCATCCCGACCAATCCCCAGATTTGAGCGCCGATAAAAATGGCCATCAGCGTAACAAGCGGGTTCAGGCTTACTTTTCTTCCTACAATAGCAGGCGTAAACAGGTTGCTTTCAAAAAGCTGGATAATGTAGAAACTGAGCAGAATGACAATCGGGAAAATCAGGGAGTCGGTTGTCAGGAGCGCATAGAGGATGGGCAGAATGGAACCAATCAAAGGCCCGATAAAGGGGATAACGTTCAGCATAGCCGCGAAAACGGCAAAGAATATGGCGTGATTGATCCCCAGTGAAAGCAGAACGATGCTGTTGAGAACCGCGAGAATTACGATTACGATCAGCATCCCCAGAATGTAATTCTGAACAACGGCCTTAACTTTATTTACCAGTCTTTTTACAGTTTCGGTATGATCAGAAGACGCGGCGCGGATAATAAACTCCTTGAGGAAATCGCGGAATATGAGCAGCAGAACCACATAAACCGGAATAATGAAAATCAGCGTGAGGGTAGATGCCGCGTCGATCACGCCCCGTGTGAGTCCGTCGAAGTTATCTCCGATGTAGCTGATTACGGTATCCTGGATGTTATCCACCACAACAAGAGGTTCGTCTTCCACCCAGGGGGAGAGGAACTCGTTTACGTCGTCGAAAAGACTGTTAAGCCGGCTCTGGATCTGATCGAAATCTTGCGCGAATGACAATAGCTGGGAGTAGAAGAAGAAACCAACGCCAAATATGAGCAGAATGCCGCCAAGCAGGCTGAGGATGGCTGAAAAGAGCCGGGGGATTTTCCAGGATTCGAGTTTTCCGCAAACCGGGGAGAGTAAAATGGCGAAAAACAGAGCAAACAAAAACGGAACCAGAATAGCTTTTGCCACAATCATTCCGTGGATGATCAGCGTAACAGCCAGCAAAACCATCGCCAGCTTTGCATACCACGGCCAGCCTTCTGACGTTGTGCTTATCATGATCGGATTTTGTTTGAGATGATTTTCATAGTCGACAATATAAGAAATGTAAAGTCAGCCCTGAATTGAATCCATATAAATAAATCAGAATAGTCGTATATTTCTCTGATTAACCAAAAACGCCTTATTCTTTACTCTATTTACTAAATTTATGAATTTGAGATCATTTGCTTCCACTCTGTTTTTAATCTTCTTTTTTCTGGGATCAGCCGTTCAGGCTCAGACGTTTACCGCTGATCAAAAACAGACACTTCGCGGACTCGAAAGAATGCTTCTCGTTGTTGAGTTTGCCCAGGATGCCGTGGTAACTGACGGACTTGATAAGTCGTCACTGGAACTTGAAGTTGCTGAAAGGCTCCGCCGTGCCGGTATCAGGCTGATGAACGAAGCGCAGTGGTCGAGAGAGCCGGGCGTGCCTTATCTGATGGTTTACCTGAACACAGTAAAGTCTGATCTGGGTTTTTACTCTTTCAGAGCTGAGGTTAAGCTGAATCAGGAGGTTATTCCTTACCGGAACCGTGTCCAGTCAACGATGGCCGCAACCTGGGAACAGGGTTCACTCGGGCTGATTGGCGCCAACCGTATTTCAGCAGTGCGTGATGATCTGCTCGCGCTGGTTGATCAGTTTATTCAGGATTATCAGGCCGTGAATATGCAGTAATCCTTATTTGAGGATTACCGCAACCCGAAGCCGTTCAGTGTTTTGGCATTACGAGTGCCAGCACCAGATAGATCAGGATTGGTGAACCAACACCAAGAACAGCGGC
>PXAI01000236.1 GCA_003567135.1 Balneolia bacterium
AAAACTCCATGAATCCGACGTGGCCGCCGGAATCGGGCTTTTCCAGAAACAGGCAGGGGTTGGCGTCAGATTCTGCATCAGGATAGCAGGCTTCGCTCAGGAAGGGATCATTCTTTGCATTAATCAACAAGGTGGGTCGTCTGATCCCCGACAAAAACTGTTTGCAGCTGGCTTTTTCGTAATAGTCCCAGGCATCCTTGAAACCGTGAATCGGGGCTGTATACCGGTCATCAAACTCGATCAGCGTTTTGATCTTATCCAACCCATCTGCGCTGACTCTATCCGGCATTTCATTTGCCTTCAAAATTACCTTATTCTTGAGCATATTCAGGAACCGGAGCATGTAAACTCCGCGTGCCGATGTATTTATTTTATCCACAGAGCTTACGAGGTCACAGGGGACCGAGTAGGTTATCGCATGTGTTACGGGTTCAGGAACATCCGAGCCTTTTTCTCCAAAATATTTAAGAGTCATATTCCCGCCCAGACTAAATCCGATCAGCGCGATTTCCTTGTATTTATCAAGGCTGACAACGTGGTTTACTACCGTCTCAAGATCGTGCGATGCGCCGCTGTGGTAGAACTCCGGTTTACGGTTCATTTCGCCGCTGCATCCCCGGAAATTCCACGCCAGCGCATCAATGCCATACCGGTTCATAAACTGCACCATTCCTGTAACATAATGGCGGCTGGAGTTTCCCTCGAGTCCGTGTGAGATAATTACGCATCTCTCAGACTGAACGCGCGACCAGTCGAGATCCAGAAAATCGCCATCCGGTGTATCGATGCGCTCCCTATTGTACTCAAGGCCGCGAACGGATCTGAACAGGGTGGGATAGATCGTCTGGATGTGTCCGCTGTGAAAAAACAGTGGTGCTTTATATTGGGATGACTTTAGTACCGGCATGATGAATCCGATATCAGTCTTCTTTCAGCCACGAAGGCGGCCGTTTTTCCACAAACGCCTTAAATCCCTCAAAACCATATTTGCTGCTGAAAATCTTTTTCTGATATTCCGCTTCTCGATTGAGCGCATCCTCATAATTTCCGTACAGCGCTTCATGAATCGCCTTTTTCCCGTAGTGCAGCGCAACCGGCGATTGTTTTGAGATCATTCCGGCGTACTTCATCAGGTCTTCAGAAAATGTAGCAGAAGGGAAGATGCTCGTAATCAACCCCCAGGACAAGGCTTTTTCAGCCGGAACTGGTTCTCCGGTGAAGGTAAGGTGCATCGCGCGGCCGATGCCAACCAGGCGCTGCAGCATGAACGTGCCGCCGCCGTCAGGAATCAATCCCACTTTAATGAACAGCTCGGAAAGAATGGCGTCGCCTGATGCAACGCGAATATCGCACGCCATAGCCAGATCGAGTCCGATTCCGGCTGCGTTGCCCTCAATCGCGGCGATTACCGGCCACGGACAGTTCCGGATACTCTTTAGCGCAGGACCGTAGGACTCGGTCAGCACGCCAATGGCATCGTCGGGCGTCAGGTTGGAAGCCATGGCCGCTTTGATATCCGCGCCGCTGCAAAAATGTCCGCCGGCTCCGGTGATAATCACCACGCGGGTCCCGTCATCGGCGGTTTGCTCCACGGCGTCGCGAAGGGCGAGCATGGTATCCTTATCAACCGCATTTCTTACCTCCTGACGGTTGATCGTTATTTTGGTGATTTTGCCTGTTTTTTCTGTCAGGATGGATGTACTCATATTCCGGGTTCTCTAATTAAAAATTACGGGCGAATCAATCATGGCGCAGACATCTTCAACAAGTGCCTTCGCTTTTTCCGGCGTTGAAGCTTCGGAATAAACACGCAGCACAGGCTCCGTTCCGGACGGCCGCACGAGCAGCCAGGAACCATCCTCAAGCCAGTGCTTGATTCCGTCCGTTTTCTCACGTTGCACCACGTTTCCCGAAGCGATTTTTGTAAGCTTGTCATTTTCGCAGAAGGATACCATTGCGTCCTTTTTTTCCTGCGAGGTATGCAGATCGTTACGATAGTGATAGTGCGGACCAAACTCCTCAAAAAGCTCTTTTATCAGCGCGGATAACGGTTTGTTGAGTCGTGCCGTCATCTCGGCAATCATCAGTCCGATGAAAATACCGTCGCGCTCTGGGATGTGACCCTTGATCGCAATACCGCCCGATTCCTCGCCGCTGACGAGCATATCACCATCCAGAATTTTTTCGGCGATGTACTTAAATCCAATCGGCGTTGTGGTGATCGGCAGCCCGTATTTTTCGGCCTGTTTGCGGAGCATATCGGTCGTTGAAAATGTTTTGATGATTTCACCCTTCATGCCGCGCGTTATGCCAAGATATTTTGTGAGGAGGCAGAGTATCTGGTGTGAATCAACGTAATCGCCGTTTTCATCGAACATACCAACCCGGTCGGCATCGCCGTCGTTGGCAATACCCAGATCGGAGCTGGTCAGTTTTACAAAGGATGGCATCTCGGTAAGGTTCCGCTCAATAGGCTCAGGCGCCACGTCTTTAAAACCGGGGTTGTCCTCGTTATGAAGTTCCTCAACCTGACCCGGCAGAAGATGGGCAATCAGGCTTTTTCCCGAACCAAACATCGGATCATGCGCAATCCGGATACCTTTTTCGGCGATCAGCTTGAGATCAATTTTTTTGGAGATCTCTTCCAGGTACAAATCAGTCAGCGAAACAGATTTGATGAGCCCTGCTTTCGAATACTCTTCAAAGGATTTAACCGAATTCTCATCAAACGTATCCTGAATGCGATCTTCAACCTCGCGAATCTGAGCAGGAGTGGCCGGTCCGCCAAACGGCGCTTTGATCTTAAACCCGTTGTATTCCGGGGGATTGTGACTCGCTGTAATCACAATGCCAATCGCCATAAACTCACCCGCAGCCCAGCTCACGGCGGGGGTCGGGGAGATGGTATCCGCAAATTTCACCTTGATCCTCTTCGAAGCAAAAACCTGCGCGCAATACATGGCAAAATCCCGGCTCCGGAACCGGGCATCATACCCGATAATAACCCCGTTTTGCGTGATTTTGCTCTCGGTGATCCAGTCAGCCGTCGCCTCGGCGACCCGTCCTAAATTAAACTGCGTAAACTCATTCCCGATGATGGCCCGCCAGCCGTCCGTTCCAAATTTGATGGGTTTTGATGTCATGTCGAAAATTCTGTTAAACAAATAATTTTAGCTCCGAGTAAGGTAAAGAAACGAGTGGATTAAATGAATTGAGAAAGGAGGGAGAATTCAGAATTATGAAATTCAGAGTTCAGAATTAAGCTTTACATAACGCCTCAAGGCTGTCATCCCGTAAACATCCGCGGCGGAGCCGGATGTTATACCGGATCTTCCAACGCAGCACAAGCTCGATCGCTGGTAGCTCACAGATTGCAGCCCAAAAAATTCGCGGGTATCATTTAATGCGACGATCTTTGGCCTCACATAGATCTGTCCAAAAGTAGCGCTGGAAGATCCCGCATATCGTGTAACCATCTGCTCCTGTATTACTTCCGAGCCCGATTGCGGGATGACGGCGTTGGGGGCGCTGAGAGTTCGGTGAAACGACATCGAAAAAAATCTCAAATCACTAATCACAAATCGCCGATCTTAAATCCTCAGA
>PXAI01000177.1 GCA_003567135.1 Balneolia bacterium
CCGGTCAGGCCGGACGCGTACGTACGGTTACGTTTGAAGAGATTGAATAAGACTGATTGTCATTATCATGAAAAATAGAAATCCGGACTATGGATAAAATGGTGCCAGAAACGGAAATACGATTTTTTTCGGATTTGTAGGGACAGGGCATGCCCTGTCCCTACAGTCTTGATATTGTTGATCTTATATATGTGCAGCCGTTAGCGCATCCGTAAAAATGTAACGACGCCTTAGCGAGATAATCCTCAACCCAAAAACAAAGAATCAGGTCTGAATGACACCCGTCTTAAATTCTGGAATATCAGGATTATGATCCGCGGCATCTATGGAACGGGAAATGTGCTCACGCGTTTTATCCGGATCAATAATCGCATCCACCCAAATTCTTGATGCGGCGTATTCAACCATTGTTTGTGATTCGTAGCGGTCGGTGATTTTTTTCAGAAACGCCTCTTTTTCCTCATCGCTCAGATGTTGGCCTCGTTTTTCGAGCGCTGAGACCTCAATCTGCATCAGCGTTTTTGCAGCCTGAGCGCCGCCCATTACGGCGATTTTTGCCGTCGGCCATGCGAAAATAAATCTCGGATCATATGCTTTTCCGCACATTGCGTAATTCCCTGCGCCGTAGCTGTTTCCACTTACGATTGAAATCTTGGGCACGACCGAATTACTGACGGCATTAACCATTTTTGCGCCGTCCTTAATAATCCCCCCGTGCTCACTCCTTTTGCCGACCATAAAGCCGGTCACGTCGTGGAAAAATACCAGCGGGATTTTCTTCTGATTACAGTTCATGATAAACCGCGCCGCTTTATCCGCGCTGTCAGAATAAATTACGCCGCCAATCTGCATCTCTCCTTTTTTAGTCCGCACGACCGTTCGCTGATTAGCCACAATTCCAACGCTCCAGCCGTCAATCCGGGCATAAGCGGTGTAGAGCGTCTGGCCGTATCCCTCCTTAAATTCTGTCATACTGTCTTTATCGACAATACATTTCAGCACTTCCTTTACATCGTAGGGTTTGGATCGGTTTGCCGGCATGATGTCATACACTTTTTCAGCCGGATATTCCGGTTCAGCGGCATCAATCCGGTTAAAGCCGGCGCGCTTGAACGGGCCGAGTTTACCAACCAGATCGCGAATCGTATTGAGGCAGGTCTCATCATCCGGCATTTTATAATCGGTAACGCCGCTGATTTCCGTATGCGTCGTGGCGCCGCCGAGCGTTTCGTTATCTACATTTTCGCCGATTGCGGCTTTAACGAGATAGCTGCCGGCCAGGAATACGCTTCCGGTGCCGTCTACAATCATCGCTTCATCGCTCATAATCGGCAGATATGCGCCACCGGCCACACAGCTTCCCATAATCGCGGCAATTTGCGGAATGCCCATCGCGCTGATTATGGCGTTATTCCGGAAAATACGCCCAAAGTGTTCCTTATCCGGAAAGATTTCATCCTGCATCGGCAGATATACTCCTGCAGAATCCACCAGATAAACCAGCGGGAGATGATTTTCCATCGCGATTTCCTGAGCGCGCAGATTCTTTTTACACGTTATCGGAAACCAGGCTCCGGCTTTCACCGTGGCATCATTGGCGACAATCATGCAGCGGCGTCCTGAAATCGTACCAATTCCGGTAATCACGCCGGCCGCAGGACATCCCCCAACATCCTCATACATTCCGTAACCAGCCCAGAGCGCGATTTCATCAAATGGCGTGCCATCGTCAGTCAGCGCATCAACCCGCTCTCTGGCGGTCATCTTCCCTTTCGAGTGTTCTTTATCTATGCGTTTGGGCCCACCGCCAAGCCTGATCTTTTCTTCAATATTTTTAAGCTCTTCAAGCCGTTCTTTAATGGTCAAATTATCTGACATGAGTACCTGATTAAGTCGATTCAAAAATAGTTACCTTCAAATGGTGCGATAATATAAAAAAATCACCGTTGACGGGGACGGGTGAATTTTAAAATTGTTTGGGGATCCTAACTACTAAAACAATGGGTTGCAACCCATTGTTATTGATACGCCTGAGGTTGTCGAGAATCGGGAGCCAACCGTATCGACTGGGCCGGTTTCAACCGGCCACTGGAGAATGATGGCGATTCGTCGAAACGGGTGGGTTAAAACCCACCGTTGCCGATACGCCCGAGGTTGTCATGAATAGGGAGCCAATCATATCGACAAGGCCGGTTTCAACCGGCCACCGGGAGATTTGTTCCTGAAATATTCATTTTCCTTCGAATTCACCCCGCTCCATACAAAATCACCAATAACTTCGTTCTTGATTTTGAAATTAAGCACAGCGATTTCGTGTTTACCCATTCGAATTCGTACCTTTTGTCGATTGTTAACTTAATTAGATGCATGAATTTCCCTCAACCATCTCTGATGAAAAACTCCCTCCTTCTTTTACTGGCAGCTGCACTGCTTCTCTTTGACGGTTTTATCACCACTACAGACGCTCAGCGCGGACGCGTTGCTTACGAAGATCTCCTCAATATTAACGTTGCTCCGGCGCTTTATCTGGATCATCATGTGATTCCGGCTACCGAGGTGAATCCTGAAAATGTGATGATTACGTTTAAAATGGGTTATGAAGCGCTCCGCTTTCGCAGAATAACCAGCGCGAATCGTCCGGCTGAGGCGCCTTCCGGAACCGAGTTTTTCGCGAATGTGAATGTGATTATCGAAATTTATAAAGATGAAGACGGCGACCTTCGTCCCGACCGGCTCGAAAGTATTCAGCACCTTGAGCGCCTCAGCTGGTCAACTACGGCTTATGCGGAGGACTTTTCTGCAACCCGAAAGGCGGATGTTTTTGTGAACGGATTCAAGAAGACGGAGCTCGTTCCCGGTAACTACCTAATGTCAGTTCGGATAGACCTCGACGGCAGCCGCATGCGCATCCAGCCAAATTACCGCCGGTTTACGGTTACTGATTTCTCTGGTAATGAGGATTTTCCCATTCACCTGATTGCTGATGACGGCGTTGAACACAGCGCGGGAAAGGCATTTCAACTGCTTAATCAGGGCAACATCGTTTGGTATGGCGAGGATTTTAGCGTACTGCTTCATCTTCCTGAAAATACGGGAGATGACCTGCGGCTTGTTGTAACAGAAGTCGAGCGGTCCGGCGGTGATATCACCCGCAGAGATGTACTGCACGAACACGGGTTATCAGCAGAAGACATCTTTACTGCATCTTCGCTAAACTTCCGCCATGATGAGGATCAGGTCAGCCTTTTTGCCGAAGGAACGGGTAACGAAATACGTTTGGCGAAAGTCCTTGTT
Source organism: Balneolia bacterium (assembly GCA_003567135.1). GTDB lineage: Bacteria > Bacteroidota > Rhodothermia > Balneolales > Cyclonatronaceae > PXAI01. The sequence continues at coordinate 3,295 of PXAI01000177.1, forward strand.
CCTAATAAAAAATTTCCCAATACGCGGTTCAAAATTGAGCTCAAAGATGGCGATGATGTAATCGCTAAACGAAATGTAAACAGCCTTTGGCTTGATATCCCGCGAAGTCTTCTGAATATTGATGTTGCCCTTGAGATGATGCAGTACATCGTAAGCCGCGAAGAATTTCAACAGCTGCGTCGTGGATCAGAAAGAGACAGAAAACGGCGCTTCAGAGAATTCTGGGCTGAGCGCGATCCGACGCCAGACACTGATTTTAATGAACTGATGGTTGAATTCTACAAACGGGTAGA
>PXAI01000006.1 GCA_003567135.1 Balneolia bacterium
TCCATAGATACAGTCTAAAATTTGTTACAGATACATTGAATTATTGCCCCTAAAATAAGGCAGATCAGGCAGAATATCGTTATCAAAAACGGAAGCGGGCGATCATCTCGATATTGGGATAATTTTGCCGTCGCGCGCGCTGTTCCGCGGCCCTGAACGTGGTTTCCAGCTCCTCCGGATAGTCGGTGTAAAGCCGCTGCCTGACGGCCTGCATCTGGTACCAGCCGTTTACGATCAGCTCATTGCGGTGGTAGAGTGGAAGACGCATTTCGACCATTGGTCCGATCTGAACCGTGGTTTGGCGTCCCGGACCGGTTCGGGTGAGGATACTTTCCGTGCCATCATCCTGAATCTGCGTTGCGGTGATGGTAGCCTGCGGCAGGAAATCGAGTTTAACAAAGTAGCGCATCCCGACCGACATCAGCAGCGATCCTTTCTGATGAGAAATCATCGCGCGGGTGTCATAGGTGATGAGCGTGTCGGTTGGCGTTTCGGTAAAATTCTGCCAGTCGAGGCGACCGATCCGCAGTTCATTTCGCGATCCGGAAAGCGACAGCCACCACTGCGGTGCCAGCGAGATTTCAGCTTCCGTCTGAACGCCAAACTCTCTCGATACCTGATCAGAGCGCGGACGCCCCGGCAATTCGAAATCATCCACCGTGTAGTTGGCGCGTACCAGAAACCGGTTTCGCAGGCGCAGCCAGGTAGTGGGATCCCACTCAAATTCGGGGATCAGCCGGATGGAGCGGCGCCAGTTATTTTCGATACTCCGCTCCGAAAAAAGGTATACCGAATGCGTTGCCTCGCCGGCCAGGGTGATGTTGCTCCTGAAATAATCCGAAAAATGATGCCGGTTGGTAACCCTGAGCTGATAGAAAAGTTCATCGCGGTCGTCGCGGTTGAGCTCCGGCGTGTTGTACTGCATGATGCTTATCCGGCCTGAAACCAGCGAAGTGTTGTTCTCGCCGATCTGAATCCGGTTGTTGCTGAAAATCTCGAACCGGTCCTGATCGAAATTAGAGTTTTGCAGGATTTCATTCCGGCGCAGAATCTGATCCGAGGGAATACCATCGGTGTTTATAAGGCGCGCTTCCCGGGATGAAAGCGTAAAGCCAAACCCAAGCGAATAGTTCGACTGATTTACGGGCAGCATGCCAGTGTAGCGCACGTTCAGTTCCTGGCGGAGAATCCGGGTATCGAACAGCGTGGTTTCGATATCATCCACCAGCGGATTATTTGTCACGCGCCGTATGTTTGTGAGGTTCCCAACCTCCAGCCGGCTTTGGATGACCTCGAAAACCGGAAAGTCCATAAATATCCTGAATTCGGTGGTATCGCTGCGCACGGATTCGGTGAAATCGGAGAACTGCCGGTTAAAAAAGCTACTCGCCTGGTAGCTGTCGCGAACGGAGCGGCCGAGGCGTACATCGGTATTCATCGAGAAATTTTCGGTATCCAGAACGGCGTTTCCGGTGGTTCGGTAGGATTGGAACGTACGCGGATTTATATCGCCATAATCGGCGTAAACGGAGGTTTGTAGGATAAAATCGCCGGTTTCAAACGGTTCGGTTGATCCCCGAAAGCCGATCAGCAGGCCGTCGTCGCGCAGTCCGCTACGTTCATCGCTGATGATACCGCCGAGTGCCGTAAGCTGAATTCTCTCCTCCGGGCGATAGTGCAATCCCGCCATGGCCAGATCTTGCCTGACCCCGGTATTTGAATAGCGATACGAACGCGCCTCCATCGCTATTCCGAACGAATCATTCAGCCAATTATCGGCGAAAAGCTGCGCCGTGTTCTCATCCTGAACATTCTGCGGATTTCCGTTCAGCAGAAAGAGCCTGGAGTTGAAATTATTCGAAAAATCTAGCCGGTAGCTCTCATCCTCCAGATATATGGATGTGTTGTAGTTCCAGAAAAAAGAATCCAGCTGCCGCCTGAACTGGCTGCTCCCGTCGAGGCTAAAGTTCTGGGCAAAAACGGGAATCAGCAGCGCCTCACCGATAATCAGCAAAACCACAACAAAGCCGGTAAGCGTAAATCGCTTCATAGGCCTTTGGTGTTTTTAAAAATTGAACTGCGGAATGTGGTCATCTGACATTGCTGTGCGAATAAAACAATGCAGAAATCTACGAAATTTCATTGGTGAAAACAGGAGGGGGATGGGGAGTTTGAGAAGCAATTCTGTCGACTTGTCTTTTGGTCAGTTACCACTGTGATTTAACCTTCACAACTAACGTAACTAATAAGAATACAAAACGCTGATTGTCACCTTCGCTTTTCCAGCGAAAAATCCTGGTAAACATCCCTGACTTGAAATATTCACCGGGATTTTGGGCTCTGTACCATCATACTGAATACATCTTCAGAGGCAGCAGAGGTGTTCCAATTTATGGAATGTCTTTTCAGTATATGGAAATCAATAACTGGCTGAAAGTGTGTAAGGTGTTGTAATTGTTGATTTGGCAATACTTGGCATAGTGGTTGAAGTGATAGTGTTGTACTCAAAAACAAAAATAAATTATTATGACAACACAATATTCTTTCAACATTTTTCTCGTAGATGATGATCCTTTCTACATCGAGCTTCTTAAGCAGCGACTCCTGACAAAAGGGTTTGAGCGTATTTCTACCTTCCTGAATGGCGTGGATTGCCTCAATGCGCTCAGCTCAAAACCGGATGTGATATTTCTCGATCACAACATGGATACTTTTTCCGGATATGAGGTACTCAAAAAAATTAAGCGTTACGACCCAAATATTTTTGTCGTAATGGTATCAGGTCAGGAAGACATTAAAACCGCTGTTGATTCTCTCAAACACGGCGCCTTCGACTACATTCTTAAATCAGAAGATGAAGAGGCAAAGATCAGCGAAGTGTTAAGCAAAATTGAAAAAGTAAAGGAATTACAGACCCGCAGGAAGCCCGGTCTTTTAAAATCAATCTTCAGCATCGTTTAGAATCATGAAGCAGTTTTATTTCACAATCACATTATTAGTTGCCGGTTTATCGCTGCAGTCATGTACAGTCAGCAATATGTTTACGGAACCGGGTGGCAGGCCTGATACATCCGTTGCAGCTCTTGACAGTGTTTTTTACGATAACCCCGAATACCAGTACCATATTCAGGTTGATGATAAAGTAAACATTAGTGTATGGGGCCATGACGAACTGAGTATAGGTTCTGTTTATGGTATCTATAATTCAAATGAAGTATATGGTAAATGGTTGCTTGTAGACAGAAACGGGAATATAGAGGTTCCGCGATTGGGCACCATGCATGTTGAGCACATGACCGTAGTTGCCCTGAAGGACTCACTGGCTACCCGATTTGGCGAATGGCTGGTTAACCCGATAGTTGATGTAAAGGTCATGAATAAGGAGATTAGCATACTTGGGGAAGTTCGAAATCCGCAGGTTGTTACTATGGATACGGAGCAAACGCGCCTTCTCGATATTATAGCAAGAGCAAATGGGTTTGAATTTTATGCGGATATAAAACAGATAAAAGTACTTCGCCAGGTTGGTCAGGATGTACATGTGGCAAATATTGATCTCAGCCAGGGAGATTCTTTTCTGAAGA
>PXAI01000345.1 GCA_003567135.1 Balneolia bacterium
AACGAAATGATCGTTGTAATCAGGGTGCGAACGAACCTGCTGCTGCGCTTTTGTGCGGTAGGCCATCGCCCCAAGCTGATCTTTAAAATCATGATGATTCCGGGCACGCTGACGCTGCTCATTAGAAGTATAGTGCGCCTCGGTGAGGAAATCGTTTACGGTGAACGTAAAATCCGGGGTATCAACGATGGTTTGATTTCTGAGTTCGCGCGGTAAATCAACGGAAAGCTGTGTGGCTTCAGGATCAAACGCTACGGGGACAGCGTACTGATTTTTAACGGCTTCCCAAAGCTCTTTAGCCAGATCGGCAGAGATGTTGAACGACTCAACCGTTTCGGTAAGATGCCGGCGCGTTGCCAGCTCTTTCTGCTGATCACGGGCTATCGGCTGAAGCTCGTGAATCTTGTTCGCAAATTCAGTTTCTGTAATAACCGGCGTTTCAATAATCTCGGTTACCTTTATTACAGAAAATCCGGTGCTGGTCCGAATTGGTTTTGAAACCTGCCCTTCCATCAGCTGATACGCGGCATTTTCGAAGGCGATATCCATATCATCCACCGTAAAAAATCCAAGATCGCCGCCGGAATCACGGAGCGAAGGATCACGGAAGATATCTTTGGCGAGTTCTTCAAAGGTGGCGCCGTCATTCAGAAGCTGAATCAGGGAATCGGCCTCGGCGCGTGTTTGGGCTACAAGGTGGGATGCGCGTAGAGTGGTGTTCACGCGGTAAAAAAGTTCTCTGAGCGTGTGCTGGTCAATTTGAACTTCCGGATAGATGAAGAGCCGCTGATACTCCTCCATATTTACCCGTCTGGTGATCATATCCTGCTGATGAATACCCTCAGCATCCTGATGCCAGCCATTATCTCTGGCGTATTCAACGATCGCGTAACGGTTGATTCGGGAATCGACTACAGCCTGGCGCGTTTCGTAATTCAGGTTTACCGCCTGACCGGTACGGTACCAGAAACGTACCATTTCATTCTGAAAATGGCGGTCAGATATTTCAAAGGAACCAACGCGAGCTACCACACCCTCCTCTTCACCGGATTTTGAAGAACATCCGGCAAATACGGTCACAAGAGAGGCAAAGATCAGCAATAATGCTGCGGGGAGAGTAGATCGGTTAAAACACATAATTTTCAACAGTAACGCTTTATCAGATTGATCAGAGTCGGTTTGATTTACGGTTTCGTTAGTTCAGTCAATCAAAACAGGGCTGAAAAATTCGGCTCACAATTGGCATTATTCAGGCGCTGTTCTTAGCAGACACACACTTTAAAATTATAATTGAATATCTGTATTGAAAAATAATGAAAGCGCTTACATTTTCAAATAGAAAATTACATTACGGTAATGTTTCCTCGCAGTCGTCATAAATACTGATTTAGTATTTTGAAAATCATAAACTTACGTAGTGTCTCCTGATGGGGTAAGAAACTGTTTCGACGGCCCTTTTACAATATTAATTTGTCCCGTTATGAAAACAAACGGTAAACTATGAAAGCGTTATCAGTTTTGCGGCGCTTTCTCTCCGTTTTTCTTTACGCCGAAACGATTCACGATGTAGGTATCCATGATTCCACGGAATTCCTTCCCGATATGATCGCCCTGGAGCGTAACGCTGTGTTTACCATCAATATAAACAGGAGCTTTCGGTTCTTCGAATGTTCCCGGTAGCGAGATCCCGATATCGGCATATTTTGATTCACCAGGCCCGTTTACCACGCATCCCATTACGGCTACGTGCATATCCTCAACGCCGGGATAGACTTCCCGCCAGACCGGCATCATCTCTCTGATATAGCCCTGGATTTCATCGGCCAGTTCCTGAAAGTACGTGCTCTTAGTACGGCCGCATCCGGGACACGCCGTTACCTGCGGAATAAAGTTTCTGATCCCCAGTGACTGTAAAATCTGCTGGGCTACGCGGACTTCCTCTGCCCTGTCGCCGCCGGGCATCGGGGTAAGCGAAATTCTGATCGTATCCCCGATTCCCTGCTGAAGCAAAATCGAAAGCGCTGCCGAACTGGCCACCACGCCTTTCATGCCCATCCCCGCCTCGGTAAGGCCAAGATGCAGCGGATAATCGCACACGCTGCCCATTCTTTGGTAGACATCCACAAGATCCTGAACGCCGGACATTTTACAGCTTATGATGATGCGGTTTTTAGCCAAACCAACATCCTGCGCCATTTCCGCAGACCGGAGCGCGCTTTCAATGATGGTCTCCATCATCACTTCCTTCGATTCTCTCGGCTCGGGAAGCGCGTTGTTTTTGTCCATCTTTTCTGCAAGCAGCTGCTGATCCAGCGAGCCCCAGTTCACACCGATTCTCACCGGCTTATCGTATTTGATCGCCTGCTCAACTATCGTGCAAAAATTCTGATCGCGCGCACGTGTTCCGGTATTCCCTGGGTTGATTCGGTATTTCGAAAGTGCCTTAGCGCAATCTGGAAACTGGGTAAGCAGAACGTGGCCGTTATAATGAAAATCGCCGATTACCGGAACTTCGACATTTTTTTTATCCAGCTTTTCGATGATATACGGAACAGCTTTCGCGGCCTCCTTATTATTGACCGTGATGCGGACCAGTTCTGATCCGGCGTCGGAAAGCTCTGCAATCTGCTTTACGGTTTCGTCGATATCGGCCGTATCGGTGTTCGTCATGGACTGCACAACCACGGGCGCATCGCCGCCCACCTGAATGCCGCCCACATTAACGGGTATGGATTTTCTTCTCTGCATATTCGGTATTGCCATAATTATCTGCCTGCACGTTCCCCTGAAGGGATATTTAGTTCTTTTTGCTTAATTCAAACAAGGTGCGCTTCTCTTTATCGGTAAGCGCCTCATATCCGCCTTTTGAAATTTTTTCGAGGATGCGATCAAGCTCGTTCTGATCTTCCTCCTCAAGGATTTCTGCATCGGCCACAGCACGCATATTTTTGTTCGTCGGGCCGCCATTAAATACTTTTTTGGATGATTTCGGCCTGCTGAATTTCGGTCGACTAAACTTACTCTCCACCGCCCTGATCCAGGCATCGTAGTTGTAGCCACGCCGGTAAAGTTTCAGAAGCGCCCATCCCCAGAATGCACCGCCAAGATGCACCAGACGGTTTATCCCACCGCCCGCTGAAAGGAAAATCAGATCAATGGCGATGAGTCCTGCCACCAGAAAGCGCGCCTGAATCGGCGGAAGGAAAATCAGCATAATCTGGTAGGTCGGGAAGAGAATTGCGAATGCAACCATAATCCCGAACACGCCACCGGATGCGCCGATGGTTGGAAGTGTGAAAAATCCGGTAGTGGATGCGACTACCACGTTCAGCAGCGCGCCGCCGATTCCTGCTCCGAGGAATATCACCAGAAAGTTGCGCGTGCCGAGATGATCCTCTACAACCCTGCCCAGCCACCAGAGCCAGAGCATGTTAAAGATGATGTGAAACGGCGAGCCGTGAAGGAACATATAGGTAACAATCCGCCACGGTTCAAACAATACGGCGGATGGTTCCGGAATAAACTTGAACGTTTCGGTAACCCACGCGCCAATCGGGCCGGTAAGAATCTGGATCAGATAGA
>PXAI01000222.1 GCA_003567135.1 Balneolia bacterium
AATCATAAGCTCTAACAATAGATTTAGAGGTGGTTGAACGTAATGCTGGCGGGCGTTGCATTGTTTTATCAGAGAAAATAAAATATCCTTAATTATACCATTTTAGTAACTAATAATCAAACAGTTAAAGTTTACATTTTTGTTGCAGAAATATGCTGAAAATAGTACCATTCTAATGAACCATTTATTAAATCTAACCCCAACATGGAGGTGTCTATGGAAGAAACTGCATATCTCGATGCAGCCGAAAACGGCGATCTCGATAAAGTCAGTCAAATGCTCGAAAGCGGGCATCCAGTAGATAGTAAAGACGAACACGACAGGACAGCACTTCTCAAAGCATCCAAACACGGGCATAACGAAGTAGTTAAATTACTTATTGAGCACAAAGCGGATGTAAATGCAAGAGACAATCGCGGCACATCGCCATTATACTGGGCAGCTGTGAAAGGACACACAGACGTTATAAAAATGTTATTGGACGCGGATGCGAATACCCAGGTTGTCGATGACAGAGGATGGAGTATTCTTGATCACGCAAAAAGCAGCGGAAATACCGAGGTTTTTAATTTAATCACAAGTTATCTGGCAACTCAGGAAGCCTGACACGACTTAACTTCTTTTTGAGCCGGTTTCGATTTCGGAACCGGCTTTTATTTTGTCATTTACTTTTTGAGTATATTTGATCTCCAATTAATCCGTAAAATAAATGAGTGCTTTACAAGGTTTATTCACACCGTTAATGTGCTTTTTATTGATAAAACGTTTCGTAAATAAACGCTTATAACTTACAATGGGACAATCTGTTAAGCTGGGCCTTATTCAAACAAGCTGTACATCTGCCAAAGAGGAAAACTCTGAATTTCATATCAACAAAATCAGGGAAGCCGTCGCGGGTGGTGCACAAATAATTTGTACGCAGGAGCTGTACCAGAGTCTCTATTTCTGCCAGACACATAACGAGGATTTTTTTGATCTGGCAGAAACGGTTCCCGGGCCGACTACGGAACAGCTGCAGGAACTTGCATCTGAACTCGGCGTTGTGATTGTGGCATCGCTTTTTGAAAAACATGCGCGCGGCGTCTATTATAATACCGCCGTGGTTATCGACTCTGATGGCCGCTATCTGGGCAAGTACAGAAAATCCCACATCCCTGAGGATCCCGGATTTCACGAAAAATTCTACTTCACGCCCGGTGATACCGGTTATAAAACCTTCGATACAAAATTCGGGAAAATTGGTTTATTGATATGCTGGGATCAATGGTATCCCGAGGCGGCGCGTCTTACCGCTTTACAGGGTGCGGATATTCTGGTTTATCCAACGGCCATCGGAACGCTTCCATTTGAGGATGAAGACGTGAAAAAAGAATACCGCGATGCCTGGGAAATCATGCACCGGAGTCATGCAGTGGCCAACGGATGCTACGTGGCCTCGATAAACCGCGTAGGCACGGAAGGCGAAATTAAATTCTGGGGACACAGCCACGTGGCAAATCCTTTCGGAAAGTTGATCGCAACGGCCGGCGATGATGAAGAAATTCTTTATGTGGATGTCGATTTTTCCGAGATCGAAAAATATCGCCGTACGTGGCCGTTCCTGCGCGATCGCCGCATTGATACCTACGAAAAAATGACCAGCAGACATCTGTAACTGAATACGAATTGAGCACGAATAACAAACTGCCCAAAGATCTGGGCTACAAAATGCCGGCGGAATGGGCACCTCACAGCGGAACTCTGCTCAGCTGGCCTTCTAACCGGGAAACATGGCCGGGCGAACGACTCCAGCGCGTTGAAAAAGTGTACACGGAAATCCTGCGTGAGCTGTCATCCTGCGAACCTGTTCATTTGATAACCGCCAACGAGACTGCGGACGCTACCGCGCGAAGGGTGATTGAAAAACATCTCCCTGAAAATGCGCCCGTAATCATCCGCCGGATTCCGGGAAATGACGTATGGGCCAGAGATTTCGGGCCCATTATGGTATCGCGTAAGAAAAACGGCAAAACCGAATACGCGGTCACAAACTGGGGATATAACGCCTGGGGCGGAAAATATCCGCCGTATGATGATGATGACCGGGTGCCGGCCTACATTTCAGAAACGTTCGGGCTAACCAGATTCGATCCGCCAATGATTCTGGAAGGCGGCTCGATTGAGACGAACGGAAACGGGGTGATGCTCACCACCGAATCGGTTTTGCTTAACCCGAACCGGAATCCGCATCTTTCGAAGGATGAAATTGAAGAGCATCTGAAAAACTATCTTGGCCAGGAGAAAATCATCTGGCTTGAAAGCGGCCTGGCGGGGGATGACACCGATGGCCACATTGACGACCTCAGCCGTTTTGTAAACGAACGTACGATTATCACCATGACTACCGATGATCCGGAGGATGTAAACTACCATGTTTTGCAGGAGAATCTGGCGCGGCTGAAAGCGGCAAAAGATCAGCACGGGAGATCATTCGAAGTTGTCGAACTGCCGATGCCGGTCACCTACGTCGAAGAAACCACCGTTGACGGTTCGGAATACGTTCCGGCAAGCTACGCGAATTTTTACATCGCAAATGGAGGCGTTTTGCTTCCGGTTTATGATCCCAAACATGATGATGCCGTAATCTCAGCGTTCAGGCGCTATTTCCCGGACCGGCGTATCATCCCCATAAAAAGCACAGATTTAGTTTGGGGGCAGGGATCAATTCATTGTATCACGCAGCAGCTTTATGGCACATGATAGCACAAAATTATCGCGATATTCTATTCGAATTCAGTTGACATTCGAAATGTCAGCTACTAAATTAGCGCCGTGATTAAATTAAATGTACATACAGCACGTTGGTGGTGGCCCGCAATCATAGCGGATTGACGTTTGCTGTATCTGATTCCCGTTTCTTTTTCGTCAAACCCGCTTCGGATTCCCCTGAATGCGGGTTTTTTTATTTTGATGACTTTTATTTCTGAATGACTTACGAAACATTTACCAAACTGGCCGCTGATTACAGCGCAATTCCTGTCGCCAGGCGGCTTATGGCCGACACGCTGACGCCGGTTTCCGTTTTTCTCCGGATTCGGGGCGGAGCGCGGCATCCGTTTTTGCTTGAGTCGGTGGAAGGCGGAGAACAAATCGCGCGTTACTCATTTCTGGGTCGCGATCCATATCAGGTTTTGCGGTATCATAATGATAAAGTAACGCTGGAATATCCCGGACGCCCCGTTCAGACGCTGGAAACCGGATATTACGAAACCCTCAAAAACCTCACTCAGGCCTACAGCGAACCTGAACTTCCCGACATGCCGCGTCTTACCGGAGGCGCCGTGGGGTATTCTTCGTATGATACCATCAGGCTTAGCGAAAATCTTCCCGATGTTCCTGAAAGTGACCTCAATTTGCCGGATGCTATCTGGGCTTTTTATCATCAGATTTACGCATTTGATCATGTGAAGCATCAGATTGTTCTGATCAATACGGTTTTTACCGAAGGGCTTGATGAAAGCGGCATCAAAAATGCCTGGGAGGAAGCGCAGGCTTCGCTGGACAGGATGGAGCTGGACCTGCTGAAGGTCAGCGATGCGG